>SLIW01000282.1 GCA_007135435.1 Natronomonas sp. | reverse complement strand
CTCGAGGTCGATCCCGTCGGGGGAGAACCCCGCAGGGTAGTCGAACTCGTCCGGCGTCCGCCGGTCCATCCCGCCGATTCGGGCACAGCCCGCGAGGGCCCCAAGGCCGCCGGCCCCGCCGCCCTGGAGGAACCGCCGACGAGTGAGTGCCCCGACCCTGCGCATGTGCCGGGGTTCGGAGGGCTCGCACTTAGACCCTCTCCGGTCGGGCCGCCGCCACGGACGAACGATCGGCCGGGCGACCACCGCCTCGACCGCCAGCCGAACGACCACCCACGGACGAGCGATCAGGACCGAATCACCCCGACGACGAATTCCGAACTCCATCGCGACCGGCCGATCCTCGATCCGACAATGCAGACTGCCGATCCCCGAACGATCAGCCGAGATCGACCGGCGACCCACGCACGAACGGTCCTCTCCAGGTGTCCGGTCGACGACGTGAAATCGACAGACGGCGACGATCCCGGACGCCGTCGCCACGTCCCCCGAGTGAACGGAAAGGCCTTTGCTGGGGCCGCCGGGACGTTCACCCATGATCCGGACGCTCGACGACCTCGGCGTCGAGGGGGCCGCGCTGGGGGTCCGCGTCGACATCAACAGCCCCCTCGACGACGGGGGACCGGGGGAGCCGCGGGAGCTGGCCGACGACGCCCGGCTCCGCGCGCACGTCGACACCGTCCGCGAGTTGTGCGACCGGGGTGGTCGCGTCGCCATCCTCGCCCACCAGGGCCGGCCCGGCGGCGACGACTTCGCCGACCTCTCGGCACACGCCGCCCGGCTCGACGAGCTCGTCGAGCCACCGGTGGGCTACTGCGACGGGACGTTCTCCGCCGACGCCCGCGCACGCGTGGAGAATCTCGACGCCGGGTCTGCGGTCCTCCTCGAGAACACGCGCTTCTACTCGGAGGAGTACATGTCCTTCGAGCCGGAACGCGCCGCCGCGACCTACCTCGTCGAGCGGCTCTCGCCCGTCCTCGACGCCTACGTCAACGACGCGTTCGCGACCTCCCACCGCCGCCAGCCCTCCATCGTCGGCTTCCCGGAGACGTTGCCCGCCTACGCCGGCAGGGTGATGGAGCGGGAGCTGGAGGTCCTCGGGAACATCGGGGAGAGCCCGGAACCCAGGGTCTACGTCCTCGGCGGGGCGAAGGTCGACGACTCGATCGACGTGGCCCGCTCGGTGCTCGAACGCGGGCTCGCGGACGCGGTCCTGACCGGGGGCGTCGTCGGCAACGCCTTCCTGCTCGCCGATGGCGTCTCGCTGGGCGCCGCCTCCGCCGCGGTCGTCAACGAGCGGAGCCACGAGGCGGTCAAGGGCGCCGGGGAGCTGCTCGACGACTTCAGCCACCGGGTCTACCTCCCGCGTGACGTGGCCGTCGAGCGCGACGGCGAACGCGTCGAGCTCGACCTCGAGGAGCTGCCCGCGGCGGAGCCGGCGTTGGACGTCGGCGCCCGGACCGTCGCGGCCTACGCCGAGGTGCTCGAGGACGCCGGGACCGCCATCCTCAACGGCCCCGCCGGGGTCTTCGAGGACCCGCTCTTCGAGGTCGGGACCCGCGAGCTGTACACCGCGGCCACCCGCGCGGAGACGAGCATCGTCGGCGGTGGGGACACCGCCGCCGCGGTCCGGAAGCTCGGCCTCGAGGGGTTCGACCACGTCTCGACCGGCGGCGGTGCCGCCCTCCGCATGCTCACCGGCGACAGCCTCCCGGGGGTCGAGGCGCTCGACCAGCCCGAGAGACCGTGACCGGACCGGACGACGGTCCCGGACCACCCGAGGACCCCGCCGCCGACAGCCATCACCCACCGCCGGGCGTCGAGATCCGCCCGGCGGAGACCGCCGACGCGGACGATCTGGCCACGCTGTGGGTCGAGCTCGCGGCAGGCCAGCGGCGACACGGCTCGCACCTCCACGCCGAGGAGAACCGGTCGCGGATCTACGAGACGATGCTCCAGCACGCGGTCACCGACACCGCCTTCGTCGCGCGGGTGGTGGACGACCCCGGGCCCGATTCCGTGCCCGATTCCGAGCCCGAGCCCGATTCCGACGCCGACCGCGCCGCCGAAGCCGACGTCGACCCCGCTACCGACGCTGAGGCCGACCGCTCTCCCGACGCCCACGCCAACCACGCTACCGACGCCGACACCGATCCCTCGTCCTCACGTGCGGACGAGGACGACCAAGCAGCCGGCGACCCGGAACTGGTCGGCTTCGTGACCTTCGACCTGGAGTCCGAGCGGTTCCAGCAGGACGTGACGCGGGGGTTCGTGCACAACCTCGTCGTCCGGCGCGACCATCGGGGCCGGGGGATCGGGACGGCCTTGCTGACCGGGGCGGAGCGGGTGCTCGCCGAACGCGGGGCCGACGTCGTGGCGCTCCAGGCGATGGCCGCCAACGAGGACGCGCGCGCCTTCTACCGCAGATGCGGGTACGAACCCCATCGGGTGGAGCTGGAGAAGCCGCTCGAAAGCGACAACCTGACAACGGACGGCTGACTACGTCCGGACGCGCCAGGGGAGCTTGGGTGGTTCAAGCACCCGACTTGTAATCGGGAGTTCGTGGGTTCGAATCCCACCCCTGGCTCTTCTGTGCGAACGTCAGTGAGCACGAAGAGCGAACGGTGGGATTCGAGCCCTGCCAGGCGCGCGCAGCGAAGCGAGCACGTCTGGCTCCGGTTCGAATCCCACCCCTGGCTTTTTTCGCTGAGCGAGTACCGCGACTGGTAGGTCGCTCCTCGACAGTCGTCCGTTCTCCGGCTCCCGCACGACGGCGTACCTCGTGGGGTAGCCGCGACGGCGATCGATGCCGGGGCGACGATCGAGGTAGATCATCGAGGCCAGGTCGACGATCGGTATCTGCGGGCCGACCGAGGGCCCGGGCACGTTCAACCTGGACAGCCGACCCACGCCACTTCCAGACTGTACCACCGTCTTGCGAATCTCCTCCATATTTCCGGGTGAAAACCGTTCATTCACGTTGGTTCACCGCCTT
>SLIW01000206.1 GCA_007135435.1 Natronomonas sp. | reverse complement strand
GGTGGTCGGTCGGTGGTGGTCGGTCGGTGGTGGTCGGTCGGTGGTGGTCGGTCGGTGGTGGTCGGTTGTGGGTATCGAGGGTCGGTCCCAGTTGGGCCCTGGTCCACCGGGAGTCCGGTGTCGGGGGAGTCAGGGCATCGGCGACCGGGTCCGGATCGCGCGTCGACGCGATCGCCGTCGGCCCGGTCGGAGAATGGTCACGCTACACGTACAGCGAGGGCGAGCGTCGGGGCACAGCCGGGGCCGTCTCGCATCTACCCGAGGTATTACACGATTGTTCATAAAGGTGCCGGTATCGTCGGGGCTCGCCGGACGATCGTCGAATTTCCGGCGGCGGTCCGACGACGGAGAGCGATCCGCGTCCGAACCGCGCTCGGGGTTCAGGGCTCGCAGACGAGGATCGTGGCGTCGAGGCGACCGTACGGGAGCTCGTAGCGCTCACGCGGCTCGAGCGGGAGGAACTCCGGCTTCGTCGTGAGGGCGACCAGCCGGTCGACACCGCCCTCGCGGAGCCGATCGGCGAACGTCCGGTACAGCTCCCGGAGATCCTCGCTGACCCGGATCCCGAACGGGAGGTTGACGACGACGCAGTCCGCCTCGAGGGTCGCCTCGCGGGCGTCGGCGCGGACGACCTCCACGACCTCCGAGAGGCCGGCGGCGTCGCGGTTGACCCGCGCGCACCGACACCACCTCTCGCGGCGGTCCCGGGCCTCCAGGTTCAGGTCCAGGTTCAGGTTCAGGTCCAGGTCCAGGTCCAGGTCCGATGGAGGGGCGTCCCGCCGATCGAGTCCGGCCAGGCGGTCCTGGAACGTGGCGACGTCGTACCGCGGGAGTGCGGCGAGCGCGGGATCGAGCTCGGGCCGGGGTGGACTGTCGGTCGCTGCGAGTGCCGCCTCGATGGGGACGGTCCCCGACCCGGCCATCGGGTCGACGAGGCGGTCGCCCGATGTGTACGACGCCAGGCGGAGCATGGACGCGGCCATGGTGGCCCGCAGGGGCGCGTCGTGGGTGCAGACGCGGTAGGGACGCCGGTGGAGCGAGTCGCCGGTCAGGTCGACCGCCAGCGTGAACCGGTCGTCGTAGAGGTACGCCTCCAGGCGGACCGTCGGGTCGTCGAGGTCGACCGGCAGCCGGTCGCCGGTCGCCTCGCGGTAGCCGTCGATGACGGCCTGGCCGACCCGGTCGGCGACGTCCACGCTCGTGAACCCGTGGTCGCCGTGGCGCGTCCCGACGACGCCGAAGTCCGCGAAGGGCAGGTGCCGCGCCAGGTCGACCCCACGGGCGCGGTCGTAGATCCCCTCGAGGTCCTCGACCCGGCCGTCGGCGAGCACCTCGAGCACGCGGTGGCAGGTCCGCGAGCGGGCGAGGAGCGCGTACACGTCGTCGACGCTCCCCTCGAACTCGACCACTCCGCGGTGGTGGACCGTCGCGTCGGCGCCGACGAGCTCCGCGAGCTCGGCCGCCGCGACGGCCTCCAGGCCCCCGTTGGTCGTCGCGAGGAGGTGCACGTCCCCCGTAGCCGCAGTGGAGGCAAAAGGACACCGCTGCCCGTCGGCTGGGCACCGACGCTCGGCCACCAGTCCCTCTTCGGTCGACGGCGGTCGGCGACGGTAGGCGACGGGCGGCGGCGACGGTCGAACCCACCCCACACCAGGTGGACGACGGCTCCAGGTGAACGATGGCTCCAGGTGGACGACGGCCGCTCGTTGCCTGACTCGGCGTCGCGACCCGGTGTGTTAAAGTCCAGGGTCGCATAGCGGGTCGCATGCGGACGGTCGAGGTGAGCAGGTTCGTGCGGGCGAAGCCCCCGGAGGTGGCGCGGGCGCTCGACCCGGTCTCCATCGTCGAGTACGAGGGGAGCTTCGACGTCTTCGACATCGAGGAGCGTCCGGACGACACCCTGGTGGTCGCCGGCGGGAGCGGTCTGCGGCTGACCCTCCGGTTCGAGGAGCGGGAGGACGGCTACTTCTACGAGCAGGAGGATGCCGAGGGCCAGCCACTCGAGACGATGGAGACGACGCTCACCTATCGACCGCAGGACGAGGGCACGCGCGTCACCGCCGCGTCGACGGTCAGCATGGGGCTGCGCCCGGCGATCCTGACCGACCGGCTCGCCGCCTGGAAGCGGAAGGGCGAGCTGTCCCGGGGGCTCGACTCCCTGGCAGAGGCCGTCGAGTAGGGTCACGGGGGCGAAACGGCCGGGAGAGGACGGCGTGTGCGAACCGTGCGCACGACCGCGATGCACTCACCACAGCCGGGGGCGACAGACCCCGCATGAGCATCCTGCAGACGGTCCAGGAGCTGTTCGAGGGCTCCTCCTCGTCGACGACGGAGGCCTCGGAGAAATCGGTGGGTGCCTACTGGTGTCACGACTGTGGCGAGCGGATACGGGACGTCGACCTCGACGGCGATCTCGGCCTCGAGGACGCAGACGTCGACGCCGATACCGAGGGGGAGGGGGAGGGAGACGAGGACACACCCGTGCCGGAATGTCCGTCCTGCGGTGAAGAGATGGAGTTCGAACGGTCGATGGGCGCGTCCGGGTGCGCCTGTTAGGGCACGACCCGACCACCACATTCGCGGTACGCTGAGCGGATCGCGTGGTCGGCGTCGGCTGTCGCGTCGAGTTCGTTCGTTCGTTCGGTGCTAGCCGACCAGGGCACGCGGTTCGGGCGCCAGGGGACGCGGTTCGAGCGTCAGATGAGCAGGTGCGTGATCGCCATCAGCACCAGGGTCCCGACCGCCAGCCGGAGGAGGGTGAACTCGACGGCGCCGAGGAAGTCCAGCCCCCAGAGGACGATGTAAACGAACATGGCGGACAGCACCAGGTTGATCACCAGGTGCACGCGTGGGTCCCCTTCGGCCATCACTCCGTGCTGTGCGCGACGGTGACGTAAACCCCACGCTCTGTCCGTCACGCTCGACGCCGCCGACGGAGCGGTCGCCGCCCACCGGGGGCCGGAGACAGCGGGGCGGTGTTGAGATTAGGACGAGACTTATTCAAT
>SLIW01000490.1 GCA_007135435.1 Natronomonas sp. | reverse complement strand
GGTCCCCTCCATACCGGAACCCGGTCCCATCCACGCCGGAAACCTGACCTCTCCAGCGCCACCCTCGCCACCGGGGACCATCGATGCAAGGTGTCGTCGATCGCCCGCAGGACGTCGGGGAAACGGTTTTCGTCGTCGATTCGAACTACCGGACATGGAGCTCGAACCGCACCGCACCGCGCTCGTGGTCGTGGACATGCAGAACGGCTTCTGCCACCCGGACGGGTCGCTGTACGCCCCGGGGAGCGAGGAGGCGATCGAGCCGTGCGCCTCGCTCGTCGACGACGCCCGGGAGGCCGGCGCCTCGGTGATCTTCACCCGGGACGTCCACCCGCCGGAGCAGTTCGCGGGGGCCCACTACTACGACGAGTTCGACCGCTGGGGCGAGCACGTCGTCGAGGGGACCTGGGACGCCCAGCTCGTCGACCCCCTGGACCCACGGGAGGACGAGCTCGTCGTCGTCAAGCACACCTACGACGCGTTCTACCGGACCGAGCTGGGCGGCTGGCTCGACGCCCACGGCGTCGACGATCTGGTGATCTGTGGGACGCTCGCGAACGTCTGCGTCCTCCACACGGCGGGGAGCGCCGGCCTCCGCGACTTCCGACCGATCCTCGTCGAGGACGCCGTCGGTTGCATCGAACCCGATCACCGCGAGTACGCGCTCGACCACGCCGACTGGCTCTTCGGCGAGGTCCACCCGCTCGAGGAGATCGACTTCGGCGGGTGACCCCGTTCCCGCTCCCCGGGATCCACACGCCGGCATTCCGCCGAACGTCGCCGGACGGCGGTTATCCGGATCTGAGAACGCGCTCGACCATTCTTTACGTCGTATCCGAGAGGAACTCGTATGGACGGGGAATACGTGGTGTCGAAGGCGTTGATGGGAGGGTTCGCCGCCCTCGTCGTCTGTCTCATCCTGCTCGTGATCCTGTCGTTGCTGGTGGGGCCGTAGCCGGCGTACTCGAGTGATTACCGGTGGAGGGACGTGTCGGCGGACCCCTGAGCCGCGGGTGATCGAGTGCGTTCCGTCGTCGACCCGTCGGCAGGGCGAGCGGGCCGCTCCACCGGTGACGCGTCCCGTCACCCGTCGTCCGCCACCTGCCACCCGTCACCCGCTGTCCGCCCGCCCGGGTTCGAACGATGTTCGGCCACGCGGTCGTAACGCTTACCGTCGATTGCGAGGAACTTCCGTGGAGTGAACGAACCGTGAGGGCGCTCTCGGATCCGACGAAGCGGCGCTGGCTCGCGTTCGCCGCCCTGGCGATCGTCTTCCTCCTCGTCAACCTCCACCGGCTGTCGACGGCGGTCCTCTCCGAGCGGCTCACGGCCGACTTCGATACGACGGCCGCCCAGCTCGGGACGCTCCACGCCTCCTTCTTCTACATCTACGCCGCCATCCAGATCCCGACGGGGGTGATGGCCGACCGCTACGGCCCGCGGTACGTCGGCAGCGGGGGCGCCGCCGTGCTCAGCCTCGGCGCCGTCGGCTTCGCGCTCGCGGACAGCTACCTCGTCGCGTTCCTCTCGCGGGCGCTCATCGGCGCCGGTAGCGGCGTCATCTTCGTTTCCATCCTCCGGTTCTGTGCCAACTGGTACCGCGCCGACGAGTTCGCCACGATGACCGGGCTGACCGCCGGGATGGCGGGCGTCGGCGCGATCCTGGCGACGACGCCCCTGGCGGTGACCGTCGGGGCCGTGGGCTGGCGGCCGACGATCCTCGCACTGGGCGTCGTCGGGTTCGTCGCCGGCGCCGCGGTCTACGTCCTCGCGCGGCGGTCACCGTCCGACGCCGGCCTGGAGCCGATCGAGGACGTCCCCGAACAGCCCTCGGTGAGCCTGGCGGAGACTGGCGCGTACCTCCGGGAGCTCCTCGGCGACCTCGACCAGTGGCTCCTCTCCGTCGCGTTCTTCGCGACGATGGGGACGCTCCTGACCCTCCTCGGGCTCTGGGGCATCCCGTACCTGGTCGTGGTCTACGGGGTCGACGTGACGACCGCCTCCTACTTCACCCTCCTCGGGAGCGCCGGTTTGCTCTTCGGCCCGCCGGCGATCGGTCGGTTCTCCGACACCATCGGTCGCCGGTTCCTCCCGATGGCCGTCGGCCTCGGCCTGTTCGCGGCCGCGCTGGCGGTCGTCCCGGTCTTCGGCAAGCCGCCGCTGGTCGCCGTCGCGGTCTCGTACTTCCTCTGTGGCTTCCTCTTCGGGTCCGCGATGCTCGGCTTCTCCATCATCAAGGAGCGGTACCCGTCGGGCGCCAGCGGCGTGGCGATGGCGACGGTCAACACCGCGGGCTTCGTCGGCGGCGCGCTCTTCCCGACGCTGATGGGGCTGGCGCTCGACGCCTACCGGACCGGCGACGAGGTCGCCGGCGCACCCGTCTACACCGAGTTCGGCTACCGCGTCGCGTTCGGGATCATCACCGCCGCGGTCACCATCTCCTTCGTCTGCGCAGTGTGGCTGTACCTCCGGGACCGACGCGCGGGGATGCGCGCCGGCCGCCCGTGATGCCGTTCGGTCGATGTGTACGGTCGATCCTCCGTGATGCCGTTCGGTCGATGTGTACGGTCGATCCTCAGTGATACCGGTTGGTCGACCGGGTGGCACCAGCTGCTGTGTCACTTATAAACAACCGATACTTATCGGTTGAAGCGCGACCGGAGCCCCCGGACGGATCGACCATCCCCTCAAAAACAGGCGGTGAGTATCGGGTTGTGCTCCGCGCTCGACCCCGTTTCCGATGGGTCTGGGACGAGCTCCGTCGTCGGGCGTGCCGTCTTGGACGTCGGTGGGGACGGCCACCGGGCTCGATGGCGGCTGTGGTGCCACCCCACTCGGGACCCTCGTCGCACCTAGAGGCTCAAGTCATCGGGGGCAGTACGGGACGTGTGAGCACATGAGCACGCTGGACGAGGACCTCGACGCCGGCGCCCTGGCCTCCGGCCTGGAGACCTTCGGGGGGACCGAGGCGGAACGCCGGGCGGTCGCCCGGCACGCGCGGGACCTCGCAGACAGC
>SLIW01000082.1 GCA_007135435.1 Natronomonas sp. | reverse complement strand
GTCCTCGCCGAGCTGCTTCATGGTCGCCTCGATGCCCGCCTTCATCGACTGGACGTGCTCGATCCGGGCCCGCCGCGGCTCCTCGTCGAGCCGGTCGGCGACGCGGTCGGCGATGCGCCGCATGATCCGACCGGGGTCGCCGATCACCGCCGCGTCGGCGGGGTGGTTCTTGCCGACCTCCCAGGCGTCGCTCGAGATCTGTATCGTGGTCGTCTCCTCGCTCACGAGGGGACCCTCGTGTCGCATCAGCGTCGTATTGGTCGAGGTCCCGATCAGCGCGAGCGTGTCCGTGTCCATCAGCATCGACGCGATCCCCTCGTCGGGGCCGACGAACGAGATCCACTGGTCGTGTTCGGTCGGGTAGTTCACCTCGCTGGCGAGGATCTCGCCGTGGACCCGCGCACCGGTCACCTCGGCGAGCTCGACGGCGGCCCTGACGGCCCCCTCGCCGGCGCGGGCCACGTGGTCGCCCAGGATGAAGACTGGCTGGTCGGCGTCCACCAGGAAGTCCGCCGCGGCCTCGACCTGGGCGGGATCGCCCTCGCCTGCGTCGGGGATCGGGCCGAGTCGTTCGGGCGTGGCGTCGGTCTCGTCCATCATCACGTCCAGGGGGAGTGCGAGGAAGACGGGGCCCGTCGGGGGTGTGAGCGCGACCCGGAACGCCCGCCGGATCAGCATCGGGAGGACGTCCACGTGGGTCACCTCCGTCGCGTACTTGCAGAACTGGTCGACCATCACCTCCAGGTCGCCGGTCAGGATCGGCTCGTCGTGGCGGAAGTCGAGCTCGTGGTTGCCGGCGGTGACGACGACCGGAGCGCCGCCGTACTTCGCCCCGAAGACGTTCCCCAGGCCGTGGGCGAGTCCGGGCGTGACGTGGAGGTTCGCGACGCCGACCGGACACACCGAGGGATCGTCGTCCGCGTGGTACCGCCGCGTGGAGGCGTAGCCGGCCGCCATCCCGGTGGCGACGTCCTCGTGGAGGCCAAGGACGTACTCCACGTCGCTGTCGGAGAGCGCGTCCATGATGGGGAGCTCGGTCGTGCCGGGGTTGCCGAAGACGTGCCGGACGCCGTACTGCTCGAGGGCGTCGACGAACAGCTCGGCACCGGTGGACGCTTCAGTCATGCGAGTTCCTGGCTCGGCCATCAGTAAATAGTTCACCCCGTCCGCCGTCAGTGCCGTTTTACCTGCCTCGGTGGCCGCGCATTAGCGGCCTCGACAGGTGTTCGGTACCGGCCTCGATGGGCGCTCCATCCCTACCTCGATGGGCGATCCGTACCGGCCGCGACGGAAAAGCGATATTCAGGTCGCGGGCGTCGTCGTCACGGGGGCGCCAGCGCCCGCATCGTTGACTCGATCCCCTCCAGATCCGCCGCCCGCGGGAACGACACCGAGACCGCCTCGACGCCGTCGACGTCGGTGAATCGCTCGAAGTGCTCGCGGGCCTCCGCGGGCGTGCCCCAGACGGCGATCTGCTCGAGGAGGTCGTCGGGGAACGCCTCGATGGCGGCCTCGTGGTCGCCCGCCTGCCAGTGGTCGTACACCTCGTGGGCGACGTCCGCGTGGCCCTGCCGGGCGAGGTTGTCGCGGTAGTAGGTGCCCATCCCGCCGGTGTAGAACGCGACGTGCTGTTTCACCTGCCGCTTCGCGAGGTCGCCGTCATCGAGTGCACAGCAGGTCAGCGAGAGCGTCACCCGCTGGTCGGCGCTGTCGCGGTCGCCCAGTTCGGCGCCGCGCTCGAAGTCGTCGAGCCGGTCGCGGAGGCCGTCGCGGGTGAGCATGAGCGCGTGCCACCCGTCGGCGAACCGGCCGGCGAGCTCGACCGCCTTCGGGCCCATCCCTGCGGTCTCGATCGGCGGGACGGGGTCGGGCGGATCGCACCGCAGCCGGAACCCCTCGAGGTCGAAGTACTCGCCGTCGTAGTCGACCGGCTCGCCGGAGAGGACCTGCCGGACGACCTCGACGGTCTCACGCGTCCGGCGAAGCGGGTTGCCGAACGCGACGCCGTGCCAGTTCTCGATGACGATCGGTCCGGAGGGCCCGAGCCCGAGGCGGAACCTGCCGTCGGCGACCTCCTGGAGCGTCGCGGCGGTCTGGCCGATCAGCGCGGGGGATCGCGAGTATACCGGCATGATCGAGGTCCCGACGTCGATGGTCTCCGTGTCGCGGGCGATACAGGTCATGGTGGTCACCGCGTCGCGCCCCCAGGTCTCGGGGAGCCACGCCGCGTCGTACCCGAGCTCCTCGCCGAGCCTGGCCTGCTCGACCAGCGCGTCGACGCTCGGCTGGGCGGCGACCGGCAGGAAGACGTCGCGTTCGGTCGCGGCGTCGCGTTCGCTCATGGCGTCCCTCCAGCCGTGACTGGATCGCCAGCAGACACGCGTCTCGCCATCGTCGTCACCACCGGTCGTCCTCCAGTGGCGGGACGCCTTGGGCGACGATGGTCTCGCCGACGACGTAGGAGGAGGCGTCGCTGACGAGGAACTGCACGATGTCGGCGATCTCCTCGGGGATCCCCATCTCCTTGGCAACGTCGTCCCGGTCGACGTCCGCGGGGTCGATGCCCATCTGTGAGGCGACGCCGGGTGTGCCGACGAGCCCCGGCGCGATGCAGTTGACGCGGATGTCGTGGTCGGCGTACTCGGCCGACAGCGACCGGGTAAGGTTGACGACTGCCGCCTTGGAGGCCCCGTAGTGGCTCATGTACCGCGATCCCTCGGTGCCCGCCACTGAAGCGAAGTTCACGATGGTCCCGCCGTCGCCCTGCTCCTGCATCCGCTGGCCGGCGATCTGCGAGCAGTGGAACGTCCCGTGGAGGTTGATGTCGACGATGGTCTTCCAGCCGTTCTCCGAGATGTCGTCGAACCCCGCCATGAAGGAGGCACCCGCGTTGTTGACCATCGAGTCGATCCGCCCGAACTCCTCGACGGTCGCGTCGACCAGTGCCCGGACGGCGTCGCGGTCGCGGACGTCGCACTCGATGGCCAGCGCCTCCCCGGACGCGTCGCCGTCGTTGATCTCGGC
>SLIW01000546.1 GCA_007135435.1 Natronomonas sp. | reverse complement strand
CAGCGCCAACGCCCGGTCGTCGCCATCGGTCCCGATCACGATCTTGTCGGGCTCCATGAAGTCCTCGACGGCGCTCCCCTCGCGCTGGAACTCCGGGTTGACGGCGACGCCGAGGTCCTCGCCGTCGACCCTCCCCGAGGCCGCCTCGAGCGCCGGCACGAGTTCATCCTCGACGACGTCGGGCAGGACGGTCGACTTGACGACGACGAGGTGGTAACCGTCCTTGTCGGCGATCGCCTCGCCGACGTCCTCCGCGGCGGCGAGCAGCCCGCGGGGGTCGATCGAGCCGTCCTCGCGGGCCGGCGTCTCCACCGCGAGGAAGGTGAGGTCCGTGTCGGCGACCGCGGCGTGGTCGGTGGTCGCGCGGAGGCGCGAACTGGCGTACGCGGAGACGAGCGCGTCCAGGCCGGGCTCGTGGATGGGCGTCTCGCCGGCCTGGAGCCGCTCGACGACCTCCGGGTCGATGTCGACCGCCGTCACGTCGTGGCCGAGGTCGGCCAGGCACGCCGCGAGGGTCGTCCCGACGTAGCCGCTCCCCACTACGCTCACGTCCATGTAGGCCCGTATCGGCGCGGGGGATTTGAGGGTTCGCTTCGCCGACACCGCTCGCGCCCTGACGACCCGCAATGCCACCACTCGCCCTCTTCGAGCCCAGATGGACCGGGACCCTCACCGGATAGATCCCGCCACCGATACCATCCCTCAGCGATCGCCGAAACGGTCGAGGGCCGCCTGCCGCCGGATCGCCCCCTCGGGGTCTCGCCGCCAGGGGGTGTGCCGCTCCCGCTGTCGGGCCACGTCGGCGTCCGGCGGGTCCGCCGGTTCGTGTCCCGCGCAGTCGCTCCCGCACTCCCTGGCCGGGTCGACCAGCCGCCCCTTCCAGGCGCAGAACGGGAGGGTGTCGTCCGGGCGGAAGTCCGGCCCGCGGGCCTCCACCCGCTCGCAGGCCGGGAACGTCTCGGGGCGCCAGCCCTTCCCGTAGGCGCGCTCGGCGATCCGAAGCCGGAGTCGGGCCTTCTCCACCGCGGTCACCGGCTCGACGTCGACCCGACCCGGGTGCTCGTCGAGCAGGGCGATCCCCGGCTCGTCGACGGCGAGCGGGGATGCCTCGCGGACGACCTCGAACGAGCCGCCCTCGGGGTCGAAGCGCCACACCCCCACTTCCTCGGGGAAGCGGTTGAGGTGCGCCCCGGTGACGTACGAGCCCGTGACGAGGATCACCTCGTCGAACAGGCCCAGGGAGACGTCCTTCCGCAGCTGCAGCGCGAGGTCGCCGGGTCTGCCGAGGTCCGGCTTGTTCTCGAACGCCCGCAGGCCGTCGAACCAGTCCGGGTACCTGGCGGCCTGCCGGACGTACTCGCGGCCACCGCGACGCTCCGCCTCGAAGAACCCGATCTCGACGGCCCGGTCGACGGCGCGTCTGGCCCGGTCGACGGCGCGTCTGGCCCGGTCGGAGGGCGCGTCGACGGCGTCCTTCCAGTAGCGGGCCCGTCCGGGGCCGACCTCGCTCTCGATCGCCAGCGACGGGATGGCCGCGGCGGTCAGGTCGACCCGATCCTGGAACTCGGGACCGGGGACGACCTCGACCGCGTCGACCACCCGGGCGTGGGTCCCGAGCTGCCGCGCGAGGACGCCGTCGCTATCTGCCTCGAGGGCGGCGCAGACCGCGAGTTCGAAGGCGTACTCGCGCACGGGCGGGACGAGGACGCCGGCGGGCAAAAAGCCCGCGCTACGGGAGCCGCGACGGGAGGACCGACCGGTGCTCGGCGCACACCGCCCGCGACCTGTTGGACCGTCTGCTGGTCGGCCCTCCGAATCGCCCCTCAGGGGGTCGTCGTCGCCGACCGCTCGGCGTCGACCACCGCCAGCTCCTCGTCGAGGGTCACCGCGAGGCGCTCGTCGTCGAGTTCGATGGTCACCCTGAACAGCCAGGGGTCGTCGTCGAGGATCTCGGTGTGACGGTCCGAGGCGCACCACTCGAGCGTCCAGAAAGGCACGGTGTTGAGGTCGACCCCGTGGTCCCGATAGAACGAGACGACCTCGGCGTCGTCGAGGAGTGCGACCCCGATCGAGGTGTGCGCACGGTGCCCACAGCGGAGGCACTCGTACTCGACGCCCACCTCGAGCTCCGGGGGCGCCTCCTCGTCGGTGATTCGCGTCTCGGTGCGGCCGTTACACGCCGGACAAACCCCGTCGGCGGCGAGACACAGCAGGTGTCTGGCCCGCTGGTTGAACGCCGCCATCACCTCCTCGTCCGAGCGCCCCTCGAGGCCGCCGGGCGGGAACGTCCAGCCGGCGTGCACCCGCCCGCAATCCGGGCAGGCGACGTGGATCTGCTCGTCCGCGTAGCGGGCCTGGAGCCCGACGCCGCAGTCGAGGCACTCGCCGTCGACCGTGAACGGCCCGAACTCCGGGTCCTGGGTGAGGCTCCCCGACAGCACCGCCTGGATGACGGCGCGGCCGGCCTCGCGGAAGTCGTAGCCGCCGTCGGTCTTCTCGACGAACTGCCCGGTCAGCTTCTGGAGGTGGTAGTTGAACTGGGCGCTGTCGCGGGTGCCGACCCGCCGACGGAGCTCGGAGAACGTGACGGGCCGGTCCGACGCCGCCCAGAGCGCCTCCAGGATCGCGAGGCGGATCTCGTTGCCGACCACGGCGAACGCGTCGGCCGGGTCGAGACACGCCTCGCAGTCGAAGGCTGACGAGCTGTAGGTCGTCTGCTTCCCGTCCCTGATGGTGGACGTCCCGTCACCCACGGCTGAATCACCGTCACCTATGGCGGATCCTCCGTCCCGTACGACGGAATCCCCGTCGCTGCCGTCGGGCTCCGCATCGCGCACACCGCGCTCTGCATCGCTCATGGCGGGTCGTAGCGGGCCGAGCGGCTAATAGCTTCCCTCAAAGCCGTTTTTGTAGGGCGTCTGGCACGTTGACGCCCGCCACTGTCGAGGCTCTCCGCCGTCGCCACCGTCGAGGCTCTCCGCCGTCGCCACCGTCGAGGCTCTCCGCCGTCGCCACCGTCGAGGCTCT
>SLIW01000171.1 GCA_007135435.1 Natronomonas sp. | reverse complement strand
GGTCGTCGCCGGCGCGGCGCTCGTATCGGTCTATGGGTAGTCCGTCGTCGTGATCGCCGGCCTGGGTGGGTGTGATTCAGTTTCCTCGGTGTCCGATCGAACGGACGACGTGGCCCGGGAGTGAAATATATATCGTCCGTCACGAACATATATACGGCTGAACGGCTAACCTGCGGGTATGACGGAGCGCGGAACCGTGGAACGCTGGCAGGAGGGGCGGACGACCTTCCAGCGGATCTACGACGTCCTCGTGGGCACGCAGTCGTTCGTGGCTGCGAGTGGGTTCGCCGAGCGGGCCGACTGCTCCGAGGCGGGTGCCCGCGCCGCGCTGGAACAGCTGGCCGAGATGGGGATCGCCGATCGACACGACGGCCGACCGGTCACCTACCGGAGGAACGACTCTTACTTCGAATGGAAGCGCATCGAGACACTGGCCCGTGACCACGATGTGGACACGCTCCGCGAGCGCGTCGACGACCTCATCGCGGAGGACGAATCGTTCCAGGCCCGATACGGCGTTCCGACCCCCGACGCCGTCTCGACCGCCGATCTGGCCGTCGACGACCACGAGGAGCTGCACGCCCGCTGGGAGTCGCTGAGCGAGTGGCGCACGGTCCGTCGCGACATCCGTATCCTCCGTCGGGCGATCGATCGGGCGGAGTCCCGCGTCGGCGATGGCGTCCAGGCATGAGCATCGGAGGCATGAGCGGTCTCAAGATGCAGGCACGAGCGATCTACAGATCGATCGTGCGCGAAAGACTGGGGTGAGGGTGAGCGACGAGGACTTCACTGGTGGGCCACTCGACGTGGCGACACTCGAGGTGGTCGCCGGGCGGGTGTCCACGCACCCGCTGGTCGACGGGTGGGCGCTGCGACCGGACGCGCTGTCACCTCGCCGGCTGGAGGTTCACCTCGACGTCGATCTGTATCCCGGCGCGGTCGAAGCGGCGCGACTGGACGTACGGTGGTTCGAGGGCGGAGACTACACGGTCCACTATCTCGAGACGTGGGACGACCAGACGTGGCAATGTCGCTGGGATCGGCATCCCAAGCCCGGGGGACCGACGGAACATTTCCACCCGCCCCCGGATGCCGGCCAGGACATCGAACCGTCAGAACTCGGGGCGACCCATCACCTCGATGTTGTGTTCACAGTCCTCGAGTGGGTCTCCGAGCGGATCGAGCGACTACACGACCAGTAACCGTCGGAATCGGGGCGTTCAATGCGTCGGAGCTGACTGTCTACGGCACGTGCCAGCGACCGGTCGAACATTCCGCGTTTGCGGCCGAAGGCGACACTTTTCACCTTGTTGCCGTCTTTCCGGTGGACGCCGAGAGTCTCGAGGGTGGCCATACTCGTCGTGGCAGTCGAGGATCATCGATTCACGTACTGTCACGATGCTCCGCTCCGGGGACCCGGATGCAGGTGGCATCTTCCCAGGTCTCGAGACCGTCGCCCCCACTCCTCGCACCACCGGCATGGCCAACTACTATGCGACGCACCGCGTGTGGTCCGTCCACATGCCAGCACTCGCGGTGCACTACGACGACGTCTTCCTCGAGCACGAGGCGCCCGCGGGGGCGTTCGCGCTCCCTGCGGACGACCTGCTCGCCGTCCCGGAGGCGCATCCGGACAGCCCAGACCGGATCCGGAACATCCGCCACGTCATCGAGCACCAACTCGACGACGTGACGACGTGGGAGGCGGTGACGCCTGCCTCTCGCGAGCAGTTGACGCGGATCCACGACGAGGACTACCTGCGCGAACTGGAAGCCGCGTGCCGTGAGGCGACGTCCGGCGTGGGAGGCGAGCGGCTCACGCCCACGACCGGGGTGAGCGAGCGGACCTTCGAGGCGGCCAGACACGCGGCCGGAGCGTCGATCCAGACCGCGGAGCGCGCCATGGACGCTGGGATCGACGAGGTGGCGTACGCGCCGGTCCGGCCGAGCGGCCACCACGCCCAGCCCGGCCAGGCCGACGGATTCTGCTACGTCAACAACGTCGCGGTCGCGGCCGACCACGTCCGCGCGACCGGAGCGGCCGACCGAGTGGCCATCGTCGACTGGGACGTCCACCACGGCAACGGCACCCAGGCGTGCTTCGCCGACCGCGACGACGTGCTGGTCGTGAGCCTCCACAACGACTTCGGCGTCTGGGGTCCCCAGCATCCCCAGACGGGCGCCCTCGAGGAGCGGGGCGAGGGCGACGGCACCGGCTACAGCGTCAACGTCCCGCTCCCGCCGGGGACCGGCGATGCGGGATACGCCGACGCCTTCGAGCGGGTCGTCGAGCCGATCGTCGCGGCGTTCGACCCCGACCTGCTGCTCGTGAGCGCCGGCCAGGATCCCGGCCACCTCGACCCGATGGCCCGCAACCTGGTCACCAAGGACGGCTTCGAGGACCTCGGCCGACGCGTCCGCGGGCTCGCATCCGACCACGCCGACGGCCACCTCGGGATCGTCCAGGAGGGTGGCTACCAGCAGAGTCACCTCCCCTACGCGACGCTCGGGGCGCTCGAGGGAGCGCTCGGCCTCGAGAGCGACGTCGACGAGCCCTTCTTCGTCCTCGGGGAGTACGAGCCGCCTGCCCGTGCGTGGGTCGACGAGGCCGTGGAGGCGCACGCGGGCCACTGGCCGATCGAGGTGACCGACGAGGGGTAGTTTCGAGGCGCACCCGTGTGCGTTTCCCCCGACCCGTCACTCTCCGAGCGCCTCGAGCAGCGTCTCGGCGGCGGCCTCCGACGAACCGGGTCCGCGGGCGGTGATGAGGTCACCGTCGACGGTCACGCTCGTGTCGGCGTCGAGTTCTGCGTCCCAGGTCGCCCCCGACGCTTTCACCTCGTCCTCGACCCAGTAGGGAAGCTTTCGACCGTCTGGCATCAGGTCGTCGTCGACCAGGTCCTCCTCCCACTCGTTCGGAAAGCCGGTGACGTCGCGGTCCTCGACGAGGAACGAGCCGTGCCGTATCTCCACCAACCGATGATGATCGACCGGGTTTCGGCGTGTTGATCCCGTCGATCGCCTGGCT
>SLIW01000508.1 GCA_007135435.1 Natronomonas sp. | reverse complement strand
GAGACGCTGGCGGTGCGGTCGCTCCTCGCCGGCGGCAGCTACGACTTCGACGAGATCGTCCCCGGGTACGAGCACAGACACCCGGCCGACGCGGACGACGAGGCCGAGGCGGACGACGCGAACGGTGGCGGCGACGGTGGCGGCGACGACGGTGGCGACGATGCCGACGACGGAGAGACTCACCACGACGACGCGCGCGAGTACGCGCGATACGAGGGCGTCTTCGACCGGTCGTCGCAGGCCACCCTCCCGCGGTGGACGGACGCGCGGTTCGCCCACGTCTTTGACCGGGTCACCACGGGCACCGTCTCGTTCCTCGTCGACGAGGACGGGGGCCTCCGCGCCTTCGAGTTCGAGCTGGAGGGCCAGCTGGTCACCGTCGAACACGACAGACGGGAGGCGTCCTCGGCGACGGTCCGGGGGACGGTCGCGATCGAACACGACGGCCTCGAGGAGCTGACGGCACCGGACTGGGCGGCGGACGGCGATCAGGGCGGCGTCCACGAGTTCGAGGTCAGGGTGCTGGGCGGCCCCGGTCCGGTCTTCGAGCTGGCGAGCGGTGACCCCTTCCCCGGCTGGACCCAGCGGGAGTACGCCGAGTTCTACGTGGCCGCGTCGTTCGGCGACGAGAGGTACGTGGGGCGGCTGACCCGCCAGGACGAGTTCGAGGTGGGCGACCGGCTGTACGTCGGCCTCGACGGCGACGAACTCGTGGTGAGCCGGAGCTCGGTCTCGGGCGTCAACGCCCTCGCGGAGGCCGACCGGGTCGACCTGGCGGTCAACAGCTACGATCCCAGCGACGGGCGCGTCCCGATCTACGTGGCCGAGTATTATCCATCGTAGGCCCTGTTGGTGGTGCAACTCCACGGGGGCGCACCACGATCCGGCACTCCGGCAATCGTCATTTCAACACCGTTATCCGCGCTCGACAGGTAGGTGCAGGTATGACGCCCTCCATCGATCTCACCGTCCGTTCGCCGCCCCCGAAGACGACGCTCCACTGTCTGTCCTGCGGTCACGAGAGCGCCGTCGACGGCGACTGGACCGTCCGCGCCGACGGCGAACGCGTCGCCTACGAGTGCCCCGACTGCGGGTCGACGATCACCACCCGGCCGCGGGGTGTGACGTCGACGACCGACGGCGAGGGATCGCTCACCTTCGGTCAATCGGACTGAGCGGGCGATCCTTCGCTTCAGCGCGACGCGTGTTTCTCGATTCCCAGAGCTACTGACTAACTCTTGAAGAGAGGAAGACCAGGACGACTCCAGCATCGCGACACAATCGATGCAGTAAGTATGCTCCTCATCGGTCCCGAGATACCTTCGACGATGCCCAGAAAACGTACCCACCACAACCGGCTAACGACTGCTGTTATCCGTCCGTCCTCGGGCACCGGTATCGGACGGCTTACGAATCGGGGTGGCTCTATGGAGGCAGATGACGATCGTATATGTTCCGCCGGTGCCCGACTGCTTCGACGGTCAAGACATCATTCTCACGGTCCCACGAGATGATCGCCCGGTAATCCCCTATCCGGAGTTTGTAGAATCGTATCCAGATAACGGCTCGAGGCGATGTTCCGTCCACTCGGTCGCTTCATCGACCTTGTTCAGGATCCGTCCGGCGATCGGCGGGTCCAACGACTCCAAATGCTCGACGGCCTTTTCGGTATATTCGACGTCAGTCATCCAGACCCAGCCGCTCGCGAGCCTCCTCCGCAGATACAGTCTCACCGCGTTCAGCCTGCTTGCGACTCGCCGCGAGGTCATCGAGCGTCTCTTCCGAGAGTGTTACCGCCGGGTCCACCCAGTCCCGGAGTGCATCCCGGATCGCTTCCGACCGCGACGTGTAGCCCCGCCGCTCGTACTCCTCGTCGATTCGCTGCAGGAGCTGAACCGGGACGCGGACGTCGATCTTCTCGGTCCCCTCACTTGTATCGTCAGTGTCAGTACTCATCTCTCTGTGAGACGCTTGTCGCACAGATAAGGATTGGGGTACGAGGTCGAAATCCAGAAACAGACGCACTTCGGCACCCTGATACGGACCGTTTTACCTATTTACGGCCGGGCCATCGACGAGTGAACGACCAATGATCCGGTCCGACCGTTCTGTCCCGCCACGGTACTGAATTACAACGGTCCGTATGAAGCACGAGGTCCCCACCTGCTCGCCTCACTTCGTTTGGCTCACCTTCGTCCGCCTTCGTCGAGCGAGCCGCCCCTTTCGACACGGTCGGCAGAACCGCTCTAGCTGAAATTCGCTCGACTAAACACGTCCTTAGACCATCCGAGCAGTTACGTACCCGGGGACCGTCGATTGGGTCCATGGAACACCGACGATCGCGACAGCGGCGGAGATCCCGGAGATGAGCACGTTCGTCCTCGTCCACGGCGCCGGCCACGGCGCGTGGTGCTGGTACGAGGTCGCGACCGAACTCGAGTCGCGGGGCCACGACGTCGTGACGTTCGACCTCCCGGCTCACGGCATCGACACGACGCCCGCCACGGAGGTCACGTTCGACGATTACGTCTCCCGGGTCTGCGAGCATCTCGACCGGCGGGACGAGTCAGTTGTCCTCGTCGGCCACAGCTTGAGCGGCATGGTCGTCACGCAGGCCGCGGAGCGACGCCCGGAGGCGATCGAGACGCTGGTCTACCTGACGGCCTACCTCCCGGCAGACGGCGAGTCGATGCTCGACCAGCGCGTCGAGGGGTCGTTCATCTCGCAGAACTTCACCGTCGACGAGGAGCGTGGGGTCGGCGTCTACGCCCCGGAGGCGCTCGAGGAGCTGTTCTACGCCGACTGTTCGGCCAGCCAGCTGGCGCTCGCCCGTTCCCTCGTCCGACCGGAGCCCCTCAGCCCACTCTCGGAACCCGTGTCCATCTCCCCGGAGCGGTTCGGACGCATCCCCCGCGTCTACGTCCGGTGCGAGGAGGACCGGGCGATCGCCCCCGAAAAGCAGCGGGCGATGGTCGACGAGCAGGGGTGCGACCTGGAGATCTCGCTGGAGTCGAGTCACTCGCCGTTCCTCTCGATGCCGG
>SLIW01000172.1 GCA_007135435.1 Natronomonas sp. | reverse complement strand
GAGGCGAGGTGACGCCGGCGATGTTCATCGGGAGGCCTGTGGCGGTCGAGGACGTGACGACGGAGTACGGCCGGTTGCTCGAGACCCCGGCGGGGTTCACCCGGCGCGGGCTCGACCTCGACGCCCTCCGGATGTACCTCCGCTGGCGGGGCGTGGGGTTCGCGGACGTGCGGGCGAATCCCGACCGCTACCGCCACCCACTTCCGACCGAGCGAAACGACCCCGGTGACGGCTCGTTCGCCACCGACGGGGGGACGGTCGAGTCCGTGGGGGAGGGGCCGGATGCGATGGGAGAGGAGGGTGACGTGGCTGGAGAGACGGCGGCCGGGGTGGCGCGTGCAGAGAGTGAGGTGTCGCCCCAACCAGCCGTCCGCCCGCTCGACACCTGGGGGGCCGAGCGCTTTCTCGAGGAGTACAGCGCCTACGGGACGACCCCCGACGAGCTCCGGGAGGGGCTGGAGACGCTCGTCGAGGCCGATCGCGAGTCGGTCTGGATCACGCCCGGAATCCCCTTCATCGTCCCCATGTTCGCCGGGCTCGTGCTGGCGCTGACCGCCGGCGACATACTCTACGCGTTGCTGGCCGCGCTTGGATGGGCGTGACGGGAGCGGTGAGGCGTACGTATCTACTGTAGTTGTCTACAACGTCAGTACCTGCGAAGCCCTCGGCCGGCTCTCCGGATTCGAGGACTCGAGCGGGGAGCCCTTCGAAGCCCTCGACCGGCTCGACTCGCGCGGACCGCTCTGCGCTCCTCGCTCCCTGCGGTCGCTGTGGTGCTTGAGGGTCCGGGCTTCGTCGACCCGGCCTCGCCCTTCGAGTCCGCCAGGAACCGCACCGAAGCCACACGCCTCCCCAGCCGACTGCGCTTCTCGCCACGCTCGCTTCGCTCGCGTGACTGCGATGCTCATCCCTCGCGCGTAGAATCTGCCGACCCGCCCTCGCAACGCTCGGGCCGGTCGGCGAGCACGCGCCCTGTTGAACGAACAATCCCCTGGCGGAATGAAAGGGCGAGGCGGGCTCGCGCTGGAAGGGAGTCGCTGCGCAGGCACTATCCGAGCGAAGCGAGGATATCCTGCGCAGCGACCGCGAGCGCGCCGAGGGCTTTCAGGCGGTCTCTCCGTCGTCTTCGCGCCGAGGGCTTTCAGGCGGTCTGTGCTGTCATCGGGCCGGACGCTCCCTGGCTCATCCCTATGAGGAAGTATCTCCGGATCGACGCGGCCCCTTCGACCTCCCAACGAAAAGGCCTATCTGGGCGACACCCCCACCCAGAGGCAATGAGCGTTGACCTCGCGTTCGACGGCCAGGGGCTGCTTCCCGCCGTCGCCCAGGACGCCGACTCCGGGGCGGTGCTGATGCTGGCGTACGTGAACCGCGAGGCGGTCGAGCGGAGCCGCGAGACCGGCTTCGCCCACTACTACTCGCGGAGCCGCGACGAGCTGTGGAAGAAGGGCGGGAGCAGCGGCCACACCCAGCGGATCGAGGACATTCTCGTCGACTGCGACGGCGACGCCCTGCTGTACCTCGTCGACCAGGAGGGCGGCGCCTGCCACACCGGCTACGACACCTGCTTCCACCGGAGGATCGATGGCGAGATAGTCGGCGAGCGGGTCTTCGACCCCGAGGACGTCTACGAGTGATGGGTAGCTCGGGGAGGGACGAGGCGGACGTCGACGGGGACGAGGTGGATGCCGCCGTGGCCGACGGGGGCCCCGAGGCGACGACGGATGCGACGACGGGAGCGACCGCCGATACGGAGGCGGTCATCGCGGCGCTGGAGGATGCGCACGAGCAGCTCCGCGGGGTGGAGGCGGACCTGGAGGCCGACCCGGGGGCGCTGGAGGACGTCGCCGAGGCCCACCGGGCCGTCTCGGGGGTCCTCGACCGCTGGGAGGAGCGCGCGACCGACTGGGACGACTTCAAGGGCTACGTCGAGTTCCGGAACGACCTCGCGGAGACCCTCGAGGCCATCCCGGAGGACGTCCCGGCGAGCGACGCGTTCGTGGAGGCGGACCGCCGGGTCAAGACAAGTGGCGTCTCGAAGGCGCTGAAGGCGCGGGACTTCGAGGCGGCCCGGGAGGCGCTCGCGCCCGCTCGCGAGCACGCCGAGGCCCTCGAGGCGCTCCGGGAGGCGCGGTCGCGGTTCCGGGAGGCCCGGAAGGCCGCCCGGCGGCACCGGGACGAACTGGCCGATCGGATCGACGACCTCGAGCGGCTGGTGCGGCTGGGCCAGGCGGACCTCGACGCGCCGGTCGAGACGCTCCGGGAGCCGATCGACCGCTACAACGAGCGCCTCGAGGAGGACTTCCGGGCGTTCCGGAGCGAGGCGTCTGCGCGGGAGTTGATCGGGTTCGTCGCGACCGCCGCGGACCGGCCGCTGGTCGGCTACGAGCCACCACCTGCGGACCTCCTGGCGTACGTCCGGGACCGGCCGGCGGGCGAGCACACGGTGGGCCAGCTGCTGTCGTACGCGTCGTACTCGTCGTCGAAGCTCGACCACTACGTCGACGACCCGAACCTGCTGAAGCGCCGCGTGGCGACGAACCGGACCTACCTCGAGCGGCTCTCGCCAGCGCCGCTCCGGGTGGCCTGGCCGCCGCCCGAGGCCGGCGTGCTCCGCGCCCGGGCGGACGCCTACGTCCCCCTCGTCGGACGGTTCGCCGAGGAGGGGACCGTCGCCGCGCTCCGGGAGGTCCGGGCGCTCGCCGGCCGCGACGACTACGAGCGCCTCCGGACGGCCGCTGAGGCCCGGGCCGACCTCACCGACGCGGAGCGACGCCGGCTCGCCAGCGGCTCGGTCGAGGCGGACCTGGAGGAGGCACGCGAGGCGCGCCGCCGGCTCGACGCCGCGCTGGAGGACATCGATCAGTGAACGCCGCTCGCGAACCGCTCGGGTCTCGGTCTGACACTGCCACCGTCGCCCGTCGCCTCTAACGCCTGCGTCAGTCGCCCGTCCCCTCCTGCGTCGGTGTCAGTCGCCCTTCGCCTCCAGCGTCGGTGTCAGTCGCCCTTCGCCTCCAGCGTCGGTGTCAGTCGCCCTTCGCCTCCAGCGTCGG
>SLIW01000112.1 GCA_007135435.1 Natronomonas sp. | reverse complement strand
CTCGGCCGCGAGCGTTCGTGCCGGTCCTCCGATCCCACAGCCCACGTCGAGCACCTCCGCGCCCTCGGGGAGTATTGCGAGGGTCGCGAGCGCCCTGGTCGCCTCCCGCCCCTGAATGTGGAACTCGTCGAGGGCGGCGATGTCGTCCCGAGTGAGCCTGTCGGGGTCGATCCCCGCCTCCGCGAACGCCGCCATGATCGCCGCCTCGAGGTCCGCCCGCCCGTAGTTCTCCGCGATTGATTTTTCGTACGATGGTGTGTGTTCGCTCATGATCCTCCCTCGTGTGTGTTCTCGGCTGCATCGGACAGCGCCTCGATGGAGATCGCCGTCGTCCCCTACGGTGGCACCGGCTCCTCGAACGTGCCTGTCGGCTGCCCTCGTCGCGAGCCGATGACAGGGGAACGGTACGCACACAGCGGTATTAGCTCGTTCGACGATGGCGACGGGTGGACCCTCGAACGACCGTTCCTCGAGAGCAAGACCGTCATCGTACCCACATAGTCCATCCACCTTCCGTGCCCATCCACTTTCCTTGCGCACCCACCTTCCGTGCCCACCCACCTTCATGGCCACCTACCTCGCCGAGTAACGTCCTTTGCCCAGATATGTTCTATTCCCAGTCACGTTCTTTGCCCATATCCCTGGATTGCGACCCGCCCACCAGTACACTCTTTACCGCGCTCGGGACGTATCCCACTATGGACGACCGCGACTCGCCGATCCCCCGCCTGGGGCTCGGGACCTGGCAGAACACCGATTTCGAGCAGTGCCGCGAGAGCGTCCGCACCGCGCTGGAGCTGGGCTACCGCCACGTCGACACGGCGGAGCAGTACGACAACGAGCGGCCGGTCGGTGCCGGCGTCGAGGTGGCAGACGTGCCGCGCGAGGAGGTGTGCCTCGCGACGAAGATCCTCCACCCGCGGAGCGTCTCCGGCGACCCCACGCGGGGATCGATCCGGTCGGCCCTCGAGGGCTGTCTGGACCGGCTGGGCGTCGAGGCGGTCGACCTCCTGTACGTCCACTGGCCGAGCGACTACGACCTCGAGCTCGTCCACGCGACGCTCGCCGAGCTCCGCGACGAGGGGCTCGTCGCCGACGTCGGGGTGAGCAACTACCTGCCCGCGCACGTCGACGAGGCGCTGGCGACCGACCCGGCCGTCGCCGCCAACCAGATCGAGGTCCACCCGCTGCTCCCGCAGGCCGACCTCCGTGAGTACTGCCGCGAGGTGGGCGTCGACGTCGTCGCCTACACCCCGTTCGCCCACGGCGCCGTCTTCGACGTGCCCGAGCTCCAGCAGGTGGCCGACGACCGCGGCGTCAGCGTCGCCCGGGTGACCCTGGCGTGGCTCCGCGCGAAGGGCGTCGCGGCCGTCCCCAAGGCGACGGGCGAGGATCACATCTGGGACAACTGGGAGTCGCGCGGCATGGACCTCACCGAGGACGAGATCGCGGCGATCGACGACATCGACCGGCGGGAGCGGCACTTCGATCCCGACTACGCGCCGGAGTGGTGAGACGGGTCCCCCGCACGGGTCGTCTGTGTTTGATGGAACAACCGCCCCTCGCGTCCTCTCTGCTGACCCGATGGCGTCCTGCCCTCCAGGAGTGCGACGCCGTTTCACCGAACGGGCTCGTCTTGATATACTGGGCCTCGAACGGCCCGGTATGGATGGAAGCCACACGCCGCCGCTCACGTTCACCCATACCAGGCTACTCGTCCCGAACTACCGGGAGTGCTTCCAGTTCTATCGTGACGTGCTGGGATTCGAGGTGGACTGGGGGGACGAAGATGGCGGGTACGCCGACTTCCGGACCGGCGCGACGACCCTCGCCCTGTTCGACAGCGCGGCGATGGCCGACGTGGTTGGTGGCGGCGACGAGCCACTGGATGGCGCACAGCGTGACGACGTCACGCTCGTATTCGGGGTGGAGAGCGTGGACGAGACGTACGAAAGATTGAACGCGGACGTGGCGTTCATCACCGAACCGCACGACCAACCCGGATGGGGGATCCGGGTCGCCCACTTCCGGGACCCCGCTGGAACGCTCGTCGAGATCAACGAGCCACTGGCCGATGTGGACGTGACCGAGTAACCTCGACGTGTATCCGCGGATGCCGTTCGACAGGGGAGCAGTGGACGGAGGCGTCGACTCGAGCAGGGACATTCGACAGCGCCGGGTGTTCGACAGCGCCGGGTGTTCGACAGCGCCGGGTGTTCGACAGCGCCGGGTGTTCACCAGCGCCGGGTGTTCACCAGCGCCGGGTGTTCGAAAGCATCATTTAAGGGCGGCTCTTGGGATACGGTAGCTTGATGGTGAATACCACACGTGGTGGGTGGGCTGATGGCGAACCGGACGGCGTCGATGAAGCGCGTCGCCGATCAGCATGGACGCGGTGCTCGACGACGGGGGCGTCCCGATGACGCACCGCGCCGTCGCGATCGACCGACTCGTCGAGGCGGGCCTGCTGACGGAGCCGGAGGCCACGGCGTACGTCCTCCGGGAGATCGAGCGCACGTCCGCCGACGAGGCCGCCGCGTCGATGGGCATCCCTCCGGCCGCCGTCGACCAGCAACTACGGGAGGCGACGAACAAGCTGGAGGCCGCCGCCGCGACCCGGAGTGCGATCGCGGACCTCCGGAGCGCCGCCCAGCCGACCGAGTGCGACGAGTGCGGCGGCGTCCTGACCAGGCCGTACACCGAGACCGACGGGGCGGTGCGCTGTTTCACCTGCGCCGGCGCGGAGTTCGTGATGGGCGGCGGTGGCGGCGCCGCGGGTCGGACGGGCTGGATGGAAGGCGATTGAGCACGTCGGATCGAGCGAGCCCATGGACGACCCTCCACTCATCGACGAGACCGATCCCGACGAGGTGTTCGCGCTCCTCGCCGACGACACCCGCGTGGCGATCCTCCAGGCGCTGTGGGAGACGGAGGGCGAGGGAGCGACGTTCTCGGAGCTCCGCGAGGCCGTCGGGATGCGCGACTCCGGGCAGTTCAACTACCACCTCGACAAGCTGGTGGGTCGGTTCGTCGGCAAGACGGCCGACGGCTACGAGCTCACGCAGGCGGGACGGCAGATCAACGGCGCGATCCACGCCGGCGCGTACACGATGGAGACGACGATCGAGCCATTCCCGTTCGACGTCCCGTGTCCGACCTGCGGCGGGGACCGGACGCTCTCGTACGGGGACGATCTCGTGCGCGTCGACTGCGAGGACTGCCCCGCCCACGCGCAGTTCGGCGTGCCCCCGAGCGTCGTCGTCGACTGCGACCGCGACGACCTCCCGGAGGTGGCCGGTCGCTACCTGCTGACGACGTATCAGCGGCTCACCGTCGGATTCTGCCTCTTCTGCGACGGCCCGGTCCGGCCGTCGGTCACCCCGTTCGAGGAGACCATCACGGAGGTCCCCGAGGACGTCCCGGAGGAGGTCGCCACGCGGCTCTCGGAGGTACCGAACGTCCACTACGATTGCACGCGGTGCGGTGTCGAGGTGACGGGCGGGTTGCGCCTCTCGTTGCTCTACCATCCCGCCGTGGTCTGCTTCCATCACGACCGCGGCGTCGACGTGTTCGACCGTTCCGTCTGGGCGCTGGCCGGCATCCACATCGACCGCCAGCGGATCCGGAGTCGCGAACCGTTCCGAGCGAGCGTCACCTTCGCCGAGGCGGGAGACGAACTGACCCTCACCGTGGACGAGGACCTCGAGGTCGTCGACCTCGACGTCGGTCTCGACGTCGAAGGTGACGCCGACACCGTCGAATCCTGAGAAGAGGGCTTCAGGAACTGGTTATCTCGACGTCCCCATCGCCACAGACCGTGATACGATGGGTGTCGTACTGGAACGTCACGCGGACGTCCGATGCCGATTCCAGGATTGCTTCGAGCGCATCGGGATCGATGTGCTCAGATAACACCGGTAAGTCGATGGGGTCTACACCTTTCCGGTCTGCGACCTCGTAGAGTATCGTCTCGATCGGTTCGAACGCTGACGTGGCTTGTACGTGCCCGCTCATCGATGTCCCCACTGTAGACAAGAACGCACATAAATGTACTTACATTGTTCATCGACGGACTCACCGAGGCGCGGTCGTGGCGTCCGTTACGGATTCGGTCAGGAGTCGAGGGCGGTTCTCGGGGTTCGGTCAGGAGTCGACGGCGGTTGTCGACGCGATCGTCGAGTCGGTCGTGGAAGCCGTCGTCGAGGGGTTGGCTATCTCGAGGCACGTCCTGGGGCAAGAAATACGGCCGAAGATTCGGCCAGTCCCCCCTCCCGACAGAACACTCCCTCCACTCCCTTCTAACAGACCGGAGAATCGCCGACAGGTATCGCGCAGGGCCGCCCCGTCACTCGATCGACCCGGTCGCCCGAGGCCGGCGACGAAGGGACCACGAACGCGACCTACGAGGACGGTGTCATGATCGTGGGGGTAACCCGAGATCAAGGCGACGGACGTTCGGTGGATCGCCCTCGACTGATCCACTCGCCGAATGCATCGGAGCGGGATCACGATCAGACAGCACTCGCCAGTCAAGTAAGGGAGTACTTCGTCGAGCGCGTCTGGAGGGCAGTATGGACTACGACCCGCAGGTCATCGAGGAGCGGTGGCGGGAACGATGGGCCTCCGAAGGCCGGTACGAGGCGGAGCCGACCGCCGACGACGGGGCCATCGAGAAGACCTTCGTCACCGTCCCCTATCCCTATCCGAGCGGGGGCATGCACATCGGCCACGCACGAACGTATACCGTCCCGGACGTATACGCCCGGTATCGCCGCCAACGGGGCGACGCGGTCCTCTTCCCCATCGCGTGGCACGTCACCGGCACGCCGATCGTGGGCGCGGTCGAACGACTGAGGAACGGTGAACAGCGACAGATCGATAGCCTCCAGAACGCCTTCGGTGTTCCCGAAGCGGACCTCCGGGAGCTGGAGACGCCGATGGGGTATGCTCGGTACTTCATCGAGGAGGCAGCCTCGAGCTACAAACGGGGGATGCGCCGACTCGGACTGTCGATCGATTGGCGCCGGGAGTTCACGACGAACGACGAACGCTACTCGCGGTTCGTCACGTGGCAGTACGAGACGCTCCGCGAGCGCAGGCTGCTGGAGAAGGGCAAACACCCCGTGAAGTACTGCACCAGGGAGGAGAACCCCGTCACGACACACGATCTCCTCGAGGGAGAGGAGGCGGAGTTCCAGGAGTACACCCTGATCCGGTTCGAATGGGAACGCGACGACGACGTGGTGATCGCACCCATGGCGACGTTGCGACCGGAGACCGTCCGCGGCGTCACGAACGTCTACGTCGATCCCGCAGCCGAGTACGTCCTCGCGACCGTCGACCGGGAGTCGTGGTTGATCTCTGAACCCGCGGTCGAGAAACTGCGCCTCCAACAGCGATCGGTCGAGGTCGTCGAGCGATTCGCGGGCGAACGGGTGGTCGGCGAACGCGTCCGGAACCCGGTCACGGATGAGGCGGTACTGGTGTTCCCTGCCGGATTCGTCGACGCTGACAACGCGACTGGCGTTGTCATGTCCGTCCCCGCACACAGTCCGGACGATTACGTCGCCCTCCGGGAGGTCCAGGCGGATGCGGAACGGCTCGCCCGTGCGTACGGCCTGGAGGAGGCCTCGATCCGCGCCATCGAGCCGATTCCGATCCTGACGGTCGAGGGATACGGGACCGTTCCCGCACGGACGGCGGTCGAGGACGCGGGGATCGACTCCTCCGACGATCCACGGCTCGATGAGGTCACGACGGCGTTGTACCGCGACGAATTCAACGATGGTCGCCTGACCGAGGCGTACGGCCCGTTCGCGGGAGACGTGGTCCGCGACGCACGGTCCTCGTTCCGGGAGCGCCACCGTGACCGGGGCCACTTCGACACCTTCTACGAGTTCACCGAGGAGGTCATCTGTCGATGTGGAGGAGCCGTAGCGGTGGCGTATCAGGACACCTGGTTCCTGCGCTACGACGATCCCGGGTGGAAGGAGAAGGCGCATCGAGCCGTCGCGCGCCTGGATGCCATCCCCGAGAACACCCGCGAGCAATACGCGGACACCATCGAATGGTTGAACGGATGGCCCTGTATCCGGAACTATGGCCTCGGCACGCGGCTTCCCTGGGATCCGACATTCGTCATCGAGCCGTTGTCGGATTCCACGATCTACATGGCCTACTACGCCATCGCCCACCGGCTGGAGGACGTCCCGGTCGAGGAGCTGGACCGTGAGTTCTTCGACACCCTGTTCTCCGGGCCCGAGGCGGTCGACGATCCGAACGAGACCGCCATCGCGCTCCGCGAGGAGTGGGAGTTCTGGTACCCCGTCGACGTCCGGTGTTCTGGAAACGATCTGATTCGAAACCATCTGACGTTCTTCCTCTACCACCACGCCGAACTGTTCGAGGAGCCGCACTGGCCGCGAGGAATCACCGTCATGGGAATGGGTCTGCTCGAGGGTCGTCGGATGAGCTCCTCGAAGGGCCACGTGGTGCTACCCGGCGACGCCATCGACCGATACGGGGCCGACACCGTCCGGTTCTTCCTGTTGAACGCCGCGGAACCCTGGCAGGATTACGACTGGCAGGCCGAGGAGGTCGGTACGACCCGCGACCAACTCGAACGGTTCTGGCACCACGCGCAGACGATCATCGAGGCCGATCGCTCCCGCTCGTCGTCCGAGCTTCCGTCGACGGAACCCGATGGCGGTAGATCCCAACTGGAACGGATCGATCGGTGGCTCCTTGCCAACCTGCAGGACACGATCCGCGAGGTGACCGACGCGTTGGAGCGGTTCGAAACAAGGACGGCGAGTCAGGTCGTGTTCTACCGGTTCGAGGAGCGGCTTCGATGGTATCGCCGCCGGACCGACCTCGATCGCCCAGGGGCCCAGTCGACACTGCGCGCGGTACTGGAGACGCGATTGCGACTGCTGGCACCCCTGATCCCCTTCGTGACGAACGAGCTTCACGAACAGCTCACCGGCCTCCCCGCTGACGACGCTCCGTGGCCCGACCCCGACCACGCGCTCGAGGCGCCACAGGTCAGCGCCGAGGAGCGACTCGTCAGCGCGTTGTACGACGACATCGCGGAGGTCGCATCGGTCACCGGCACGGACCCCTCGACGGTCCGGATCTACGTCGCCGAAGGCTGGAAACGGCAGGTGCTCCGTGCCGTCGTCGAACAGGCGTCCGGCACCGACGGGGTGCCCCAAGTCGGGACGGTGATGGCGTCGGTGATGGAGAACGACGCGCTCCGAGAGCGCGGAGAGGAGGTGAACACCGTGGTCGCCCGGCTGATCGAGACCGTTCGAGATCGAGGTGCCGGTGAAGTCGAACACCTCGACGAGATCGACGAACTCGACGTCTACGATGACGCGAGCGCGTTCCTCTCTCGCGAGTTCGACGCCGAAGTCGTCTGCGTCCCGGAGACGGAGACGGACGACGAGAAAGCGACCGACGCGATCCCGCTTCGACCCGCGATCAGACTGGAGTGATCACGCTCTGTCGCATGGGGGGATTCGATCTCCTCGCGTTACGGAGTCTCGGGATTCGAAAGTCGGTCGTTCCCTCTCGTGTAGATGCGTCGGCGAGACGGTCGAGGAGATCGAGTTGGTGGAAGGGGCCGTGGCCGACTACTGAAACGTAATACCTTCTAACAGACGCAGAACGCCGACAGGTACCGCGCCGCGCCGCCCCGTCACTCGCTGATGAACTTGTTATCGCGCCAGTTGACGGCGTTGGCGGAGTCGCGCTCGCGGGGGTCGTCGATGACCTCGATGTTGGCCGCTCGTTCCTCGCCGTCGACGATGCGGGTCGCCTCGAGCTCGTCCTCGACGCCGGCGATGGCGGTCAGGGTGCCCTTCTCGGCGAAGATCGCGAGGTCGCGCAGTACCTCGAACATCGGGTACTGGAGGGCGGTGTTCTGGAGTACGGTCTCGCGGTCGCCCTTGAAGCAGGCGTACTCGACGAGCTTCGAGTTCACCTCGACCTCGGCCTCCTGCATCTGGCCGGCCTCGCCGAAGTTGCTCCACTGGGGTTCGTCGCCGTCCCCGCCACCTCCGGCGCCGTTCTGCGGGTCGGGTGGCGTCTCCTGCCAGCCGTCCTCGGTCTCGTAGAGCCGGTTCTCCGTGATGCTCGCCTTCAGCTGGGCCGTCGGCGTGTACTTGGAGATGTTGTCCTCGGCGGCAACGGCGCTGACGATCAGCGTGTTGTTCCGCCGCGTTACTTCGACGTCCGCGATCTCGACGGGCAACTCGTACCCGTCGAAGAACTCGTGGACGTCGTCGAGTTGCAGTTCCAGCGTCGAGTGAAGTCTGTAAACGCGACTGGTCATGGTATCCCTGTCCCACAGAGGGTCCGCGTCCCTCTGCCGCGAGTGGTCCAGCTAATTGTACGGGTTCCTCACTTATATCACCTGTCCTTCACTGTGCGCCTCTGTACCACACCACGTCCGTCGGTTCCGAGCGGCCGGTAGCCCGCAAGTACCGACGGCGACGGCACCGGTGCACGTGGCTACGCTCCGGCTACGCTCCGGCTACGCTCCGGCTGCACTCCGGCTGCATTCCGGCTACGCGTCGAGCGTCTCGGCGAGCTCGCCGCGCTGGTGGAGCTCCTCGAGGATGTCGCTGCCGCCGACGAACTCCCCGTCGACGTACACCTGCGGGATGGTCGTCCAGCCGCTGTGGCGCTCCAGGGCCGACCGGAAGGCGTCGGTGGCCTGGAGGACGTCGACGCAGACGGCGTCCTCGCGGTGGTGCTTGACGTAGTTGAGGGCCTTCTGGGAGTAGCCGCACTGGGGCATCAGCTCCGTCCCCTTCATGAACAGGACGACCTCGTTGTCGGCGATCGTCTCGTCGACCAGTTCGGGTACCTCCTCCGGCGCTGGGCTCTCGGTGTCTATCGACATGTCCGGGGCTAGGGCCCCGACCCGCAAAGACGTTTGCGACGTACCGCCGACGGTCTCGCGTCGCCGGCGGTTCCCTGCGGTCAGTCCGCAAGGCCTTCTGCCAGCTGTGGAAGTGCCAGCTGTGGAAGGTTTCCGGGGGCTACCCTGAGCGACCGAGGAATCTCGGGTGTAATCCCAGGGTGAGCCTACCGGAGCGGGTGCGTGCGGAAAGCCTCGCCATCTGGTAACGGTATCGCACGAGGTCGGTGAACCGGTTGCCGTGCGCAGATGACCACCTCGGCGTCCGCCCCACGCGGATCACGGGTCCTCTCGGCCCGCATCGCTGCGGCGGTCGGCACGGTCAGCGAGCAGCCGCACCGCTGCGGAGGCCGGCACGGTCACCGAGCGGCCGCATCGGCGGTCGGATCGACGTGATCGGAGACCGCGTCGTAGTCGTAGGTCGTGATCTCCAGGCGGTTCCCGTCTGGATCGCAGAAGTACGTCGAGTAGGAGCGCTCGTGATCGACGATCTCGAGGTCGTCGAGCTCGCCGGCGTCCGGGTCGTACAGCGGGAGCTCGTCGGCCCGCTCGACGAACGCGAGGAAGTCCTCGGCGTCCACCCGAAACGCGACCCGACGGAACCCGGTCGGGTCGTCGTCCGCTCGGCGCTCGCCCTCGAACAACGCGAGATTGGTCGCCCCACCGTCGCTCGAACACAGGACGGGCCCGCCCGTCTCGATCCAGGCGTCGAACTCGTCACGGGTCTCGAGACCCAGGACGGTTCGATACCAGTCGATCGCGGCCTCCCGGTCGGAGACCACCATCTCCACGTGGTCGATGCCACCGACGCGATACGTCTCGCTCATAGCGACTCTTCGGCCCCAGACGGCATAGCGATTTTGCAGGTCGAGCGAGCGCAACGAGGGACATCGACGAACTGGGGTCTCCACGGTCGCCACTGACGATGTACGTCGAAGAACGTCGATTCCGATGTAGATGCCTGGCTCCGTCTGGAGGCCTCCGTCTGTCAATGGCCCCCAAAGCGTGCGTCCGGAGGGCACAGCGGCCGGGAAGTTAAGCCACTCCGCGGGTTACGACGAGTCGATGACGGAGCACTACCAGGTGACGGTCGTGGGTGGCGGTCCTGCCGGGCTGACGACGGCGCTGTACACCACGCGGCTCGGCCACGACACCGCGGTGATCAACCGCGGCGGCGGCCGGGCGGCGATGATGCTCGACACCCACAACGTCATCGGGGTCCCCGAGGAGGTCTCCGGCAACGAGTTCCTCCAGACCGCCACCGAGCAGGTCCGTGCCTACGGGGCGGACTACTTCCGGGACTACGTCACCGAGATCGAGCCGCTGGCCGTGGGCGGCGACGGCGAGGACCGTGCCGATGGCGATGGCGAGGACCGTGCCGATGGCGACGGCGAGGACCGTGCCGATGGCGATGGCGAGGACCGTGCCGCCGGCGATGGCCGGGATCACGCCGCCGGCGAGGGGGACGGCCACGACGGCGGGGACGGACGCCGGACGGGCTTCCGCGTCGTCGCCGGCGACGTGGAGGTGACCACCGACCACGTGGTGCTCGCGACGGGATTCACCGACGGCCACCCCGACCCGCCCTTGCCGCGGACCGGCCGCGGGCTCCACTACTGCCTGCACTGCGACGCCTACATGTTCGTCGACCAGCCGGTGTACGTGATGGGGGCGGGCGAGGGGGCTGCCCAGGTCGCGATGATCATGCTCAACTTCACCCCCGACGTCGACATCCTGACCCGGGGGGAGGAGCCCACGTGGTCCGAGGAGACCGCCCGACAGCTCGAGAACCACCCGATCGACGTCGTCCAAGAGGACGTGGTCGGCCTCGAGAAGGACGAGGACGGCTGGCTCGCGGCCTTCGAGTTCGAGGACGGAATCCGACGGGAGTACCGCGGCGGCTTCCCCATGTACGGCGCCGACTACCACACAGACCTCGCCGAGTCGCTCGGCGTCGCGCTGAACGACGACGGGACCATCGCCGTCGACGACCACGGCCGGACGACCGTCGACGGCGTCTACGCCGTCGGCGACGTCACGCCGGGCCACAACCAGATCCCGGTCGCGATGGGCGAGGGCGCCCGCTGCGGCATCGGCAACCACTACGACCTCCGCGAGTTCCCCCGTTCGCTCTCGGACATCGAGGCCCGCGGACCGGTCACCGAGGCGGACGTCCCCGCCATCTCCGATCGGCTGCGCGAGCGCGCACGCGATCACGAGGGACACCCTGGACGGGCCCAGGCGACGTCCGACGACGACTGAGTGGGCGATCCCCGGTGTCCATCTCGTCACAGAGCGGACGGTGGATGCGGGCTGTCAGTCTCGCCACATGGGAATAGTTAACCTCGGACCCCGAGTTGCGGGACCATGCCGACGACCACGAGGGAGGACGCGGAGTCGCTCGTTCGTCGCCTCTTCGAGGTCCTCGAGGAACGGGACCGCGACGCGTTCTCCAAGCTCTTCACCGACGACTTCGAGTTCTCGCCGGTCGGCCTGGACGTCGAGGGCTACGCCGAGGCCGAGTTCAGCTACTACGAGGCGTTCCCCGACCTCACCTACGACCTCGACAGGATCCTCGTCGACGGCGACCACGTCGTGTTCCGCTGGCGGTTCGTGGGAACCCACGCCGGCCAGGGGGGACCGGAACCGCTGGCATCGGTGGCGCCGACTCACGCGGAGGTCGACGTCAGTGGCATCAACATCGGCCGGATCGAGGACGGCAGGTTCGCGGAGATGTGGGCAGAGTGGAACACCCTGGAGCTCTGCCAGGCGCTCGGTCTGGACCCGTTCGAGACCGATTGACGACCGAGCGACGGCGGAGTGCCCGGCCCGTTCGAGCGCATAGGGGTATTCGAGCGTTGGAGCGTCCGAGCGTTGGAGCGTCCGAGTGTTGGAGCGTCCGAGTGCGAGG
>SLIW01000234.1 GCA_007135435.1 Natronomonas sp. | reverse complement strand
CCGACGCCGACGCCGGAAGAGGATGACGACGACCCGACGCCGACGCCGGAAGAGGATGACGACGACCCGACGCCGACGCCGGAAGAGGATGACGACGACCCGCCGGAAGATGACACGGACGACCAGGCTGGCTTCGGTGCGGTCGTGGCGCTCATCGCGCTGCTCGCAGCCGCCCTGATCGCCGCCCGGCGTCACTCGTTCGACAACTAACTGAATCGGAACGGTCCGATTCGGTCCACGCGGTTGCGGTTCGCGGTTCCATTCTTTGGGCGCAACGCGTCGGGAGTGCCGATAGTGCTGGTCGGTTCTAGCCAGTTGGAGACGCATAACGACCGGTCGGGACCAGGAATGATCGACTGTCCGTCTTTGTCCAGAAAATCACCCGCCGTCGTCCTGTACGGTGGACGTATCGACGACGCCGTCGCCCAACGGTCACGATCGTCGTTTATCGGACCGTCCCAGAAGACCAACTTTACTACTCCGAGCGTACCACGCTGATTCCACTGGATGAATTGTCAGCCGGCTTGAAGGCGATGCTGTCGATCACCCTGTCGTTCGACGGAAACACGGCAGTCTCAGCCGCCGACTGAATGAACCTCTTGGTTCCGAATAAACGTGGATTTCTGTTACTGTTCCTCGAGTAGGTCGAGGAACTCCCGGGGTGTGATGATCTCTATCCCGCGAAACGAGTCGAGATCGAGCAGGTGTTTGTCGCCAGAGACGAGGTAATCGACGTTCCCAGCCAGGGCGGCCTCGAGGAACTTGTCGTCGTCCGGATCGTCCTCCACCGCTTCGATGTCCTCTTCCGGATCGACGAACTCGGCGAAATATCGAACGGTTTCGACCTCCGTCTGGACGTCTTCCTCGTCCATGTGGAATCGGTCCGGGTACTTGAGCAGCGTTTCCCGAAACTCCGTGAGCGTGGCTACCGAAACGACGATCTGATATTCACCCTCGAACCCCGCCGCGAGGACGTCGTGAGGCGTCCCGGTCGAAATAACCGCCGAGATCAACACGTTCGTATCGAGGACGGCCCTCATTCATCGGCGCCCCGCGCCTCGTGGACCAGTCGATCGACCTCCTCCATCGACAGTTCGACGGTGTCATCGCGTTGCTCGACGCGCTTCCGGAACTCCTCGACCGACGGGAGGTCGATCTTCTTCAGGACGAGCCCGTAGTCCGTGGGGACCACCATCAGCTTCGTCCCCCGTTCGAGGCCGAACTGCTCCCGAAACCGGGACGGAATGGTTATCTGGCCCTTCGAGGTGACGGTCGTCACTTCTGGATCGTCCGTGTTCATGCTATGTAAGAATTCCTTACACACGGCCTTTAACCCATCGGCGGTGACGTGCACTCGGCGTCTCTCGAACCGTCGGCCCCGACCAGCGGGGCAGAGAGACGGGTGATTCGCGACAGGGACGAGGCCTCGAATTGACGATAACCTGGTGGTGCATATTGCCGTTCCCCATTCCGTACTTCTAGAAGACTTCGTCTGGGCCGAGCGTCGGGGCATCTTCGAAAGCCCTGTGCAATCCCCAATTTCAGCGGCGCCGAGAAACGCGACGGTTCTTACCACCACGACGCGATCAAACTCGGTTCTCACGAGTCTCTGCTACCGTGGTGCTGTAGTCTGCGGCACCGCGGTGCTACAGGAGCGGTTCGTCGGGATCCAAGAACGCGCGGTAGTCGTCGCCGAGGGTGCGGAGGAAGTCGTCTGTGACCTGCGCCACGCGCTTGTCGATCTCGGATTCGTAGATGGGCCGAACCGCCCAGAGCATCACGTGTGAGTTCTTCCTGGCGAGGGGTTTGCCCTCGCCCAGATCTGTGTCGGTGATCGTTCGTGCCCACGCGTTGACGGCGGAGAAGCCGGTGGTGAGGAGTGCGGCGGTGTAGGACGGATCGTCGACGGACTCGTCGTACCTGTCGGGGTGTTTGTCGTCGGAGATGACCAGTGCGGGGCGATTCGATCTGGCGCCGTACGGGTCGTGGTCGAGAACGACGACCGCTCCCTGCGGGTAGTAGGTGTCCACGGGCACCTCACTCGTCGAGATCCGGCATCTCGGCTATCTCGTCGAGTCCGGAATCGGCATTGCCCTCGACCGCGTCGGCGTCCCGTGATGGGAGCGGTTCCCTGCCGAGGTCGGGGAGGTCCTCGTCCCAGTCCGGGGTTTCCGCGAAGTAATCGTCGTCGAATATCCGTTCGAACGTGCTGGCGTCCTTGAACGACCGGAGGCGGCGGTAAATCGCGTCGCGGCGGTCGTGGTGGATGTGGACGTGTTCGCCGTCGGCGTGCCGTTCGACGAGCCCCTTCTCCAGGAGGCGGTCCACGGTCTTGTAGACGCTCGTCGTCTTCACGCCGGCGTACTCCGCGAGCTCGGCCTTCGTGAACGCGGAGTCCGGGTGTCTGGTGAGGACTGCCAGGATGCGGGCCTCGTTGGTGTTCGGGCGTACGTCGATGGGATCGTCGTCGTCGTGGATTCCGATGGGCATACTCTATGTCAGGTCGTGTCTAAATATGTCTAATCACGTCAACGGTTAAAAACCTCGGCACTATCTGCTGATGGTAATTCACCGGTGTCTGCCGGGGACAGTGAGTCGAACAGGTTTTAGATCGCTTTTACCAGCCGGGATAGCCGGGTGTCGCTATAGAAACCCTCGGTCCGTTACCCACGCCCCAGCCCCGTCCCGACACGCTTATACCTCTGTACGTTTTTGTACATCGTAACACGGTATTGAACATTGGTGTAGACGTATGCAGGAGTACATCAGGCGAGTCACGGACGGGGAGGACCTCACGGCAGCGGAGGCCCGCGAGGCCGCCCGCCTCGTGTTCGAGGGGGCGACGGAGGCACAGATCGGCGCGCTCCTGGCCGCGCTGCGGGCGAAGGGCGAGACCGACGCGGAGATCGCCGGCTTCGCCGAGGGGATGCGCGACGCGGCGCGGACGATCGACCCCGACCGCGAGCCGCTGGTCGACACCTGCGGGACCGGCGGCGACGGTCACGACACCATCAACGTCGCGACGACGAGTGCCTTCGTCGCCGCCGGGGCCGGGG
>SLIW01000299.1 GCA_007135435.1 Natronomonas sp. | reverse complement strand
TTATCGACGGGGTTCCTCACCGATCTCGAGGCCGAGCAGTAACGCGGCCATCCGGCGCGGGTTCTCGTGGACGTCCCAGATGGACATCTCGGCGTTCCGCGTCGGGATGTACCCCCGGTGGCGGGGACTCGTGAGCCACGTCCAGTCCGCCTGGCCGGGGTAGATGAGCGGCAAGGTGTACGTCTCGACCTGGTCCCAGTCCGGCTCGTCGCCGTCGAACCGCCGCGCACGGACGTCGGCGTCGGTGCCACGGCCGAGCCCGAGCTTGTAGGGGTAGGCGACCCAGTGCCACCGAGAGGTGAACCCGTGGTGGACGGCCGGGCCCCAGTCGTAGACCCCGCCCTCCTCGAGGAGGATGTTGTCGACGTGCCCGGTGTCGAGGTCGCGGTCCATCACGACCGTCCACTCGCCGTCATTCCACCGACCGTCGGCACGCCAGTCGGCAGCGCTTCCCTCCGGTTCACGGAGCGGCCGCCGCGGGATCGCCGCACCGTCCCACTCCGCGACGTCCGGATCGAACGGGACGAGCCAGTCCTCGTGGATGTAGTAGGGGTCGTGCTCGTCGAGCCAGTCGTCGCGCTCCTCGAAGAAGAGGTCCTGGGGGATGCGACCGTTGTTGAGGTCGTCGAGGTCGACCGCTCCGTCGGCGACGATCTCGGGGTCGTACATGTACTCCGGTCCATCCTCGGGGTCCCAATCCTGCGTGTCGAACGTGTCCCTCCCCTCGTCGCCGTGCCGGTAATCGAGGACGTGGTGGTCTGTCCCGTACTTCATCGGGGCGGCCCGGTGGGAACGGAACATCGGGAGCTCGATGAACTCGCCGCGTTCGAGCATCTCGTCGAGTTCCTCCTGGGGCTTGATGTCGTCCCAGGGCGCCTCCCACCACTCGCCCGTCCGGGACTGCGGGATGAACTTCCGGACGTCCGAGCGGCCGAGGTTGTCGTCGCCGAGGTGCGGGTGATCGCCGACCTCCTCGGCGGTCGCCTCGCCAGGGAGGTCCCGCACCCCCATGTGGACGGTCATCCAGCCGAGGAAGTTCTCGAACCCCTGCACCGTGCCGTCACCGATGAGCATCGTCACTCGATCCTCGTAGAAGCCGATGTGGTCCGCGTGGTCGTCCTGGGCGACCCAGGGGTCCGGTGAGGCGTGTCTGACCCACTCGCCCTCGTCTTCGTGGTAGACGATGTAGTCGTGATACCAGCCGCCAGGGTCGGGTTGTTCCCAGTTGAACCGGAAGTAGAGCGACTCGCTGTTGAACGCCACCTGGACGTTCAGGTTCTTGAGGATCTGTTTCGGTACCCAATCGAGCGTCATCTCCTCGATCTCCGCGTAGTCGAGGTCGTCATCGTCGGGGGCGTCCGGGTCGGCGGTGAACAGTCCCAGACAGCCTGCCGTCGCGCCGATGGCTGCTGTCGCCCCCATCGCCTTCAGGTACCGGCGGCGCAGCATCGTCGACGCCCCCGAGGGAATGGTCGGCTCACCTTTCAGGAGGTCTGCCGCGTCGTCGGGAGACATGGCCTTCACGTCGTCGAAATCGAGGGTGCCGCTGGAATCGACGTCGTGTGGACTGTCCGCTTGTCCGCCGTCGGCTTCCGTGACGGCCGTGTCACCACCATCGGCTCCATCGGCGTCGACTTCCCCGCCGTCGTCGTGGCCGTCCGCCTTGGGTCGGGACTCCCTTGTCATAGGTGGGACTGTGCCTGTGGAAGGGATTCGAGTTGGTGTGGAGTATACAGGAGTTTATAAGCGATCGACGGATCCCTGCGTCCTGAATCGCCCGAACCGGGTCCACGGGAGTATATAAAGTCCTGTAAATTACACGCGCAACCATACCCTGTGGCTGCCCCGAGTTGCGTCCATGAGGAGGCCAGCCACATGAGTTCGGGCCCCGTAACGACGGACGGGCGTCCCGGGGACGACGACCCATCCGGCGGGAGCGACGTCCGCTCCGGGGGCGGGAGCCATGACCGCGGCGAAGGCGCGGGCGGCACCTGCTGCGGAGGCGGCGGCGACGAGTGTTGCGGTGGGAGCGGTTCGGGTTCCTGTACGTTGGGTGGGTCGTGCTCCTGCTCTACCGACGAGACGGCCGCGTCCATCGCCACCATGCCGGACCTCGGCCAGGACTGGGTTATCGCCGACCTCGACGACGAGTGGGAGGAGCGCGCCCGCGAACAGCTCGACACCGTCGAGTTCGACACCGACCTCGGTGTCGAACTGTCGAAGGACGCACTCCGAGTCGCACAGGGAGAGCTCACCCAGCCGGAATTCCACGAGAAGTACCACGAGGCGGTCGAAGCGGAGTTCGGCATCGACGAGCGCCCGACGAGGCCCCCGGAACCGCAGCCGGGGACGGACGCCGACGGCAACCCGCTCCCCGGCGTCCCCACCGCCGGTCGTGACGGCCGGCCGTCTCGCCGACAGCTGATCACGGCGATGGGGGCGATGGCGGCCGGTGGGGCCGCGGCAGGCCTCGCGGGCTGTACCGACGCTGGTGCGACCGAGATGGCGCCCAGCGCGGCGGCACCCGACGAGTCCGACGGCGACGTCCAGATGGGGATGGCCATCGACATGGAGCGGTGTATCGCCTGCCTCCTGTGCGTCGAGGGGTGCAAGGAGGAGAACGACACCGACCGCGGGACCCACTGGATGCACGTCTTCCGGTACGAGGAGGACGAGTACGGCGAAACACGCGAGGGGTACATGCCCCGGCCGTGCCAGCACTGCACGGAGCCGTCGTGTACCTACGTCTGTCCGACCCAGGCACGGTACAAACGTGACGCCGACGGGATCGTCCTGACGAACTACGACACCTGCATCGGGTGCAAGTACTGCGAGGTCGCCTGCCCGTACGGCGTGAACTTCCTCGGGAAGGGTGACCCCGTCTCCGATCACGAGGACAGACAGGTGAGACAGCTCTCGCCCGGATTCCATGGCTCGGAGACGGACCACGAGGACGTCACCGTGGGCGGGCCCCCTCCGGAGGGCATCATGGGGAAGTGTACGTTCTGTGTCCACAGACAGGACGACGCCGCCCAGCGTGGAACGACGGCCTGCGAG
>SLIW01000304.1 GCA_007135435.1 Natronomonas sp. | reverse complement strand
TCGGTCCATGCCCTACCTAGGTGTGAGGAGGACTTCAAGGGGTGTTCGGTGTCTCACCAGATGGGAGTGCCTCGTCTCGCGACGACGAATCGACGTCCCTTGGTCGGTAGCCTCGGGCGTGCGGAGCCCTCCAGTGACCGGCCACCGTCCGGCGGTCGGCCACCGTCCGGCGGTCGGCCACCGGCGGACCGCGGGCCACCGGCCGGCCGCTGGGGACCGGTCCGACGACGAGGTCCCCGGGTGCTCGGGTGAGTCGCCGGGTGGACGCCGACACCGGCGGAGTTTATTGGCACCCCCGTGGAAGGGACCGCCATGGCCGAGTACAAACGCGTCAACTACGCGGACATCGAGCCGGTCTCGGGGGCGATGCACCGGCTCCGCGAGCCGCTGGCCAGCGAACAGGTGGGGGTGACCATCGCCCGCTGCGAGCCCGGCTGGCGGAGTCAGCCCCACGACCACCGCGAGAACGAACACGAGGAGATCTACGTGCTCATCGAGGGGGAGGCGACGGTGGTCATCGACGACGAGGAGGTGGCCATGGAGAGCGGCGACGTGGTCTGGATCCCCCCGGAGGCGACCCGGCAGATCCGCAACGGTTCGGCCGAGAGTGCGTTCGTCCTCGTGAGCGCCCCGGTCTCGCTGGAGCCGAGCGCCGACGCGGACGCGGAGTGGACCATCGACGGCTTCATCGGTTGATCCGCCGTCGGTTCCGTCCGCTGCTCCCTCGTCGGCTTCATCGGTTGATCCGTCGTCGGTTCCGTCCGCTGCTCCCTCGTCGGCTTCATCGGCCGTCCACCGACGGCTTCGTGGGCTGCTCCTGGCTCCCAACTGTCCACGACACCACGGTCTCGCCAGCGGCGTCGGGAGGGCGAGAGGTGGCCCTGCTGTCCCGCACCTCCCGATAGTTCTGCTCCAGTCGTTCGTCCTGGTCTCGTATTTCGTTCTGCTCCAGTCGCTCGTCCTGGTCTAGCGATTCGTTCTGGACCAATTGATTGTCACCTTCTCGTCCTCCGTGCGTCCATCTCCACCGAATCGGCGCCTCGCCGGTCCTGACCTGCAAATCCCAGATGCTGGGACAGTGCTCGGCTCGTTATGTGCGTTCTCACCAGAGTGGTAGGTGTACAGCAGACCGATCGACCACGACCGGACCACGACACCAAACCAATGAACGAGACAGACTCAGCGGGTGGGCAGACGGTGGAGACAGACTACGGCGAGGATCGCAATCCGCTGTTCGCCCGGATCCCGCGCCGCGACTTCGTGAAGGCCGGGGCGGCGGCCGGCGCCCTGACGTCCGTCGCCGGATGTACGGGCCTCCTCGACGGCGAGGCGGACCGCCCGGCGGCGGCCGTCGACGCCGAGGTACCGCCCGGCGAGCTCGACGACTACTACGCCTTCCTCTCCGGGGGACACTCCGGGGACGTCCGGGTGTACGGGATCCCCTCGATGCGCCAGATCATGCGCATCCCGGTGTTCAACATCGAGGGGGCGCGGGGGTACGGCTTCGACGACGAGACGCGGGCCATGCTCGAGGAGGCGGGCGGCTACACCTGGGGTGACACCCACCACCCGCGCCCGAGCCAGACCGACAACGTCTACGACGGCCGGTGGCTGTTCATCAACGACAAGGCGAACGGCCGGATGGCGCGCATCTCGCTGAAGTACTTCGAGACCGACGCGATCGTCGACCTGCCGAACCACCAGGGGACCCACGGGGCCTGCGCGCTGATGCCCGACACCCGACTGGTCTTCGGCGTGGGCGAACTCGCGGTGCCGTTCCCGAACGACGGACGGGACCTGGACAACCCGGACGCCTACCGGTCGACGCTCTCGGCGATCGAGGCGGAGTCCTTCGACCACCAGTGGGACGTGCTGGTCGACACCAACCTCGACAACGGCGACTCAGGCAAGGAGGGCAAGTGGTTCTTCGCGACCAGCTACAACAGCGAGCTGGGCGTCAACGAACAGGAGATGACCGCCGACGACACCGACTACTGCGTCGCCTTCAACGTCCCGGCCATCGAGGCCGCCGTCGAGGCCGGCGAGTACGAGGAGATGAACGGCGTCCCGGTCGTCGACGGCACGAAGGAGAGCGCGAACACCCACGACGGCGAGCCCCTCGTCCGGTACATCGACATCCCGACGAACCCACACGGGGTGAGCGTCACCCCCGACGGACAGTACGCGATCGTCTCCGGCAAGCTCGACCCGACGTGTTCGATCATCGAGATCGACGCGCTCGACGAGGTCGACGACCCCAACGACGCCGTCGTCGGCCGGGTCAACGTCGGCGGCGGGCCGCTGCACACCGCCTACGACGGCCGCGGGCACGCCTACACGACGCTGTTCGTCGACTCACAGGTCGTCAAGTGGGACATCGAGGCCGCCGTCGAGGCGGAGATGGGCTCCGACGACCCCGTCATCGAGAAGCACGACTGCCACTACAGCCCCGGCCACCTGATCGCCTCCGAATCGTACACGAGCGAGCCGCAGGGCGACTGGCTCCTCGTGCTCAACAAGCTCTCGAAGGACCGGTTCCTCCCGGTCGGGCCGGTGTTCCCCGAGAACGACCAGCTGTTCTACATCGGCGACGACGACGCCGGGATGCAGCTGGTGAAGGACACGCCCACCTACCCCGAGCCCCACGACGCGTCGATCGTGCGCGCGGACCGCCTCGACCCCGCGACGGTCTACGACCCCGACGACCTCGAGCTAGACTACGTCGGCTCCGCCGACACCGAGATCGATCGCGAGGACGGCCGCGTCCACGTGAAGATGTACAACCAGCGGAACCACTTCGGGTTCGAGGAGATCACCGTCCAGGAGGGCGACGAGGTGACCATCACCTCGACGAACATCGAGACCGAGGAGGACATCCTCCACTCGATCGCCATCCCCGAGCACGACGTCAACATCAAGCTGGCGCCCCAGGAGACCCGCGAGGTGACGTTCACGGCGGACGAGCCGGGCGTCTACTGGATCTACTGTGCGTACTTCTGCAGCGCGCTGCACCTGGAGATGCGCTCGCGGCTCCTGGTCCAGCCGGCCGACTGACCACGTAGCGCCACC
>SLIW01000284.1 GCA_007135435.1 Natronomonas sp. | reverse complement strand
GCCGGTGTCGCTGTCGAGGTACCGGTCGGTCGCCCGCTCCCGGAGCGTGGCGACCCTGCCGGTCGCCGTCGGCCGCTCGCCCCTGGCGACGACCGCCTTGAGCCGCTTCGATCCCATCACCGCCCCGGCGCCTCCCCGCCCGGCGTGGTGGTCGCCGGCGTCGGAGGCGATCGTCGCGAACGCGACGCGGTGCTCGCCCGCCGGCCCGACGCAGGCCACACCCGCGTCCGGGAACGCCTCGGCGGTCTCGACGGTATCGGCCCCCCAGGCGTCCGCGGATTCGACGTGGGCGTCGCCGTCGGCGACGACGAGCTGGACGGGCTGGCTCGCCCGACCGGTCACGAGCACGCCGACGTGGTCCTCGAGCGCGCCAGCGAGCCGGGCCGGGAAGTCGCCCCCGGCGTAGGAGTCGAGGAAGGCACCCGTGAGCGGCGACTTCGTGACTGCCGCGTAGCGCTGCTCGCCGGGGAGGAGCCCGCTGAGGGGGCCGAGCATGAACAGCAACGCGTTCGCCGGACCGAGGGGATCAACGCCGGGCGCGAGCTCCTCGTAGAGGTACCGCGCGCCCAGGCCCTTCCCCCCGAGGTACCGGCGACGCCATCCGTCCGGGACCGGCTCGGACGCGACGCGGCGCGCCGAGAGGTCGACGCGGAGCAGCCGGTTCCGGGCGGGCGCGGACATACCGGAGGGAGGCGACTGCCGGGCAAAAACGTTGTCCCGGGCGGTGACCGCCGACGGCGACGTTACCAGTGAGGATGCACACGGACGGGGTGGGATCGACCCAGCCCGACCGGGGAAGGTCATCTTTCACGAATTGTAATTCGTTATTCGGTAACAAAACTTCACAAGTCTTAAACGAAGGTTGCACCTATCTCTACCTGTATGGAACGAGTACGGACCCGACACGGCCGCGACGACGACGCACCGCACCCCGACGTCTACCTCCCTGCGATGGCACCGACCTCGACGGAGCTCCGCCGGTTCCGGCGGTTCCTCGCACGGCTCCTGCACCGGGACGAGGCAGACGACCGGAACTAGAAACGAACGACCGTCTCGAACGGCGATATCGATTCGCTGTAGCGACGCTCTGTATATTTTAGCGGAACCCCTCAGTGTTTCCGATCTCGAGAATCAGCCAGCTCCAGCACTACCGGATGAGTCGCACGTATTCGCTGATCACCCGTGGGGTGCTGAGCGCTCGAGGAATTCCCGGGGTCGGGCACGCCCTCAACCCTCGTCCGATCGACCCGTATCGTCCTCGAGGTCGAGGATCACGGCGCCCGGATCCCACTCGTCTGGCCCTCCCGTCGGAGGGGCGCCGACCATGAACCAGATCCGATCCTCCGGGCCGTCGTTGACGACCCCACGCGGGGTCGGCGGCGCGACGCGGACGATCCCGGCCAGGGGGACCCGACGGGTGTCCCCGGCGAGGCGCACCGCACCGGGTCCGTCCAGCGGCACGAACAGCTCCTCCTGCTCGCCCTCGGTGTGATACGGGACGGACTGGCCGGGCTCCAGTCGCCGGAGGTTGACCTTCATCCCCGTACAGCTCAGCGGCGCCGTGAGCCGGGCGATCGCGACGTCGGAGGTCGACGGGACCGCGAACGCGACTGCCCCGGGATCGACGACCACCGGGGCCGCCGTCGGCTCCGGCTCGGCTCGAGCCCCCACGACCAGCCACGGCGTCCCCTGGCTCGCGGCCCGATCGGGACCACGGTTACCAGTGGATTCCCGGCATTCCTCCCCGCTCGACTGTTCCTGCCCGGCTGCGGAGAGTTCGGCCTGAACGCCAGCGGGGAAACGGACGATCCCGCCACGGGGCACCGACAGGCACGAACCATCGGCGACCACCTGCCCCGGGGCGTCGAGGGGGACACAGACTGTCTCCACCGCCGCCGAGAGCGCCCACGGCTCGCCCGGCGGCGTCTCGATCACGTCCACCTGGGTGTGCGAACAGCAGAGCTCGGTGGTGAGCGATCGGTGACCGACACCGGCCCACGATTCCCCGGACGGCGAGACGATCGCGTACCCGTCGCTCCCGGTCATGGATCGACGGCGGGGAGAGGGTCGTCCACTGGACGAGGGCGGACCGCTGTGGAGAGTGCCGGGCCCGACGGGCCCTGGGCCGTCACGAGCGCTCCCTGATCGCCTTATTGAGCGCCGGGACGATCTCGTGGAGGTCCCCGATGACGGCGTACTGGGCCTTCTGGACGATCGCCGCCTCCGGGTCGGTGTTGATCGCCAGGGTGGTGTCGGCGCCCTTGCAGCCGACCATGTGCTGGACGGCGCCGCTGATCCCGCAGGCGATGTAGATGTCGGGGCTGATCTTCGCGCCCGTCAGCCCGATCTGGTCGTCGTGGGGCCGCCAGCCCTCGTTGACGGCCGCCCGCGAGGAGCCGACGGTGCCGCCGAGCAGCTCCGCGAGCTCCTCGAGCTGGTCGAAGTTCTCCGGGCCACCGACGCCTCGGCCGCCGCCGACGACGACCCGGGCCTCCCCGAGCGGGATGCCCTCCTCGTCGGACTCCTCGAGGCGGTCGACGCGGACGCGGAGGTGGCGATCCTCGAGGGAGGGTTCGAACGGACGCACCTCCGGGGACGTCGCCTCGTCGGCCGGCTCGATCGGGATCTCGTGGGGTGCCGTGGTCAAGAGCAGCGTCGGCGACTCGAGCCGCGCGTGTTCGATCAGGCTGCCGCCCCACCGGTGGCGCGTCACCTGGTACCCGTCGTCCGTGTTTCCGTCCCCACCGTCTGCCGCCGCGTGGTCCCCAGCGTCGGACCCGCCCCCGTCCGGTTCCACGGCGACGACGTTGGCCGCCATGGGGAGCTCCAGGCCCGCGGCGGCGTGGGCGAGCACCTCGTGACCCCGGTCGCTGCCGGGTCCGAGGACTGCACTCGGGTCGGTCTCGGAGGCGAGCTGGGCGACGCTGTCGCCCCACGCCTCCGGGGCGTAGCCGTCGAGCCGGTCGTGCACCACGTGGTGGATCTCGTCGACGCCGTGGTCACCGAGGGAGTCCGCCAGGGCTTCCGCGTCCGCGCCGTCGGCCGTCCCATCGTCCGCGCCAGCGGCCGT
>SLIW01000114.1 GCA_007135435.1 Natronomonas sp. | reverse complement strand
TACGTAAATACTCTCTTACCTAAAGACGACCGCATTCCTGGGGCGGAAGGTACTTTTGTGAACACCGACTAGGGCCGGCGATGGGAACCTCTGTCGAGTCGACGGGTGAACCGGCCGATATCCTGCTGGTCGAGGACAACCCCGGGGACGTCCGGCTCACCGAGGAAGCGCTCGACGAGGGCAAGGTCGACGTCAACCTCTCGGTGGTCTCGGACGGCGAGGAGGCGCTGGACTTCCTCCACCAGCGAGGCGACCACGCGGACGCCCCCAGGCCGGACATCGTGCTCCTGGACCTGAACCTCCCCGGCAAGAACGGCGAGGACGTCCTCGAGGAGATCAACGAGGACGAGATGCTCTCGCGGATCCCCGTGATCGTCCTGACGAGCTCGGCCGCCGAGGAGGACATCGTGCGGACCTACGACTTGCGGGCGAACGCCTACCTGACGAAGCCGATCGACCCCGACGAGTTCGTCGAGGCAGTGCGGGCGTTCGAGGCGTTCTGGCTCCGGATCGTCCACCTCCCGCCCGAGTCGTGAGGCCGGCTCCGCACGAAACGGACCGCTTCTCCCGAGCTCTCTTCTGCGGGCGACGACGTCGCTTGGAGCGTCGTCGAGACGCCCCTGGGACTGTCGATCCGCCGGACGGCGACCGGTCACGGTAACAGCCCGTCCGGCGTCCCGTGCTGGACCGCGTTCTGGAGACCGATCCTCGCTGGATCCGCCTCCCCGCTCACCCGTAGCCACCGATCGCGGACGACAGCAGCGAGTTGAAGACCTTCCGCTCGGCCGTCCGGAGGTGCTGGTGGAAGGTGGGCGAGGTGATGCCCAGCGCGGCGGGGGCGTCCTCGCCGGTGGCCCCACGTGGCCACTCGAAGTAGCCCGCGTGGTACGCCGTCTGGAGCACGGCGCGCTGTCTGTCGGTGAGGTCGTCGACGAGGAGCCCCCCGAGGCGCTCGGTCTCGCCCGACCCCCGCGTGCGCTGCCGGCGCGTCACGAGCTCGACGGACGGGTAGGTCTCCTGGACCGCGCCGACGACCCGCCGGACGTCCGTGCCCGGCGCGAGGTGGACCACCATGCGGTAGTCCCCGTCCTCGACGACCGCGCTGTCGATGTACCCCCCGAGCGCGGCGACGACCGAGAGGATCGGCGCCTCCGACAGCCGGAGCTCGAACGTCGAGGGCTCGTCGGTCCGGGAATCGCCACTCGAGCCGTCCCCACCCGAGAGGAAGTCGACCTCCTCCCAGAAGGGGACCGTCTCGCAGAGCGCGGTCACCGCCCCCGTCGCGTCGGGCGTCGCCGTGCCGTAGACGAGGAAGTCGTCGTCCTCGAGGGGGACCACCCCCTGCAGCGAGATGGTCCCGTCCGTCTCGACCGCGGCGCCGACCTCCGCGAAGAAGTCCTGGACGCGGAACTCGACCTCGACCACCTCGTCGCTCTGGAGGGCCAGCTTCCGCTCGGTGGCGGCGATCGCGTGGCCGACCACCTCGCCGAGGCGCCCGATCACGTCCCGCTCCGCCGCCGCGAACGCGTCCGGCCGGTCGGCGTACACGTGGAGCACCCCGTAGGCGAAGTCGTCCTGGACGATCGGGATCACCGCCTTCGATCGGAACCCGTGGGCCTCGATGTGCTCCCTCCAGGGGTCGTATCGGTCGTCAGAGGCGATGTCCTGGACGACCTGGGTCTCGCCCGTCCGGAGGGCGCGCCTGGCCACCGGGCCGTACCGGTCGACCTCCGGGTCGACCGAGAGCGTGACGTCGTCGAGGTAGCCCTCGACGCCGGCCTCCGCGCGGACGGTCAGCTCCTCCGAGCCGAGGTCGAGCCCGCCGATCCAGGCGTACAGGTACGAGTCCGAGGCGGCGAGCCGCTCGCAGACGGCCCGCTCGATCTCCGCGCGGGTCGACCGCGAGACGATCGCCGTCGTGATCTCGCCGACGACCTCGTTGAGGCGCTGCAGCGCCGCGAGCTGCTCGCGGTGGCGGTCGATCGCCCGCTCGCGCTCGGTGCGATCGGTGACGTCCCGGCTGTACGCCACGATCCCCTCGACGTCGGGGTCGTCGAGCAGGTTCCGGCCGCGCGACTCGAGGACGGCCCAGGTGCCGTCCGCCCGGCGGAACCGGTACTCCACCGAGGGCTCGCCCGGGATCCGCTCCACCATGTTCCCGAAGGACGCCTCAACGCGGTCCCGGTCGTCGGGGTGGACGAGGTCGAACGCGTTCCGTCCGACGAGCTCGTCGGGGTCGTGGCCGAGGACGGGCGCCATCGAGGGGGGCACGTACCGGTAGGTACCGTCCGGGCCCATGACGGTGTTGACGTCCCGCGACTCCCTGATGAGCGCCTCGTAGCGCCGCAGCTCACGCCGCCGGGCCTGCCGCTCGCTGACGTCCCGGACCACCACGGTCCCGCCGACGCTCCCGTCCCCGAACTCGCAGGGGCGAACGTGCGCCTCGACCGGGACCGCCTCGCCGTCGGCGATCCGGAGGTCGGAGGTGAGCGTCGCCACGTCTGGCTCGTCCACGGCCGCATCGTCCGGCGTTCGTGAAAACTCCTGCTGGAGCGCCTCGTCGAGGACGCGCGTGGCGGGTTCGCCGAGGAGCGCCGCTCGATCGTGGCCGGTCAGCTCGCAGAACGCCTCGTTCATGGTCACGAACCGGCCGTCGGCGTCCACCGTCGCCACCCCGTCCCGGACCGCCTCGACCGTGGTCTCGTAGCGCGCGAGTTCGCTCGCGAGATCGTCCGTCTGGCCCTCCAGCTGCGAGATCCGTCGCTCCATCCTCGACACCTGCCGTTCCAGTCGTTGCTCATCCGCGGACTGGTGGCCCTGTCGCCGCTCGCCCGTCCGGCTGGCATCGCTCCCCGCCCCGGTCGCCTCCGGCCCGACCGCCTCCGGCCCGACCGCCTCCGCCCCGGTCGCCTCCGGCCCGACCGCCTCCGGCCCGACCGCCTCCGTCTCGGCTCCCTCCCGCTCGGCTCCCTCCCGCTCGGCTCCCTCCCGCTCGGCTCCCTCCCGCTCGGCATCACCCGCCCCGGCCGCACCCGGCCCATCCCCGTCGCCCGTCTCGGGTTGCCGGTTCGCCCCCGTC
>SLIW01000514.1 GCA_007135435.1 Natronomonas sp. | reverse complement strand
GGTACGCTCTCGAGGCTGGTAGGTCTGCGGGTGACGGACCCCTGGCGATCGGTCGTGGCCACCGAGGGACGGTGCCATCGTCGGCACTACTCTCGCACCCGAGTGGCCCCTGGAGGTAGTGTCGAGGGTCACCGCCGATTCCGACCGGCCCCGGTCGGTCGCAGCCGGGTGTGGAGCCGCGAGCTCCGTGAGGCTGCCGTGCCGTCGCAATCCGCGCACTTTTAAGCCCAGGGGTCGAAGCCCGGCGTAACCGAGCAACGGTCGCCCCGGACTCGTGCGGGCGACCGGCAGCTGCCGGCGGGAGACGGCCGGCGGGGCTACTTCGCGGCGCGATCGCCGCGACGGCCTCGTCGGATCCGACCGCCGGCCCACCGACCCGTCGACGTCGGCCGGGCTCGTGCGACGGAACCGTCCGTCGACCCCGGCCGGCCGCGACCACGGTCGGTGTCGCGTCCGTCACAGACGGCCGTGTTCGACGCCGGTCGACCGTTCGGGCGCCGGGAGCGCGGCCTCTCGGCACCAACTATGGAAATCGAAATCGCAACAATCGGAGGCTACGAGGAGGTCGGTCGCCAGATGACCGCCGTCCGGGCCGGCGAGGACGTGGTCGTCTTCGACATGGGGCTGAACCTCTCGAAGGTCCTCATCCACGACAACGTCGAGACCGAGCGGATGCACAGCCTGGACCTCATCGACATGGGGGCCATCCCGGACGACCGCGTGATGTCGGACATCGAGGGCGACGTGCAGGCCATCGTGCCGACCCACGGCCACCTCGACCACATCGGCGCCATCTCGAAGCTGGCCCACCGCTACGACGCCCCCGTCGTCGCGACGCCCTTCACGATCGAGCTGGTGAAACAGCAGATCGAGGGCGAGGAGAAGTTCGGCGTCCAGAACGACCTGGTCAAGATGGACCCCGGTGAGACGATGCAGATCGGCGACCGGTGCGAACTCGAGTTCGTCAACGTCACCCACTCGATCATCGACGCGATCAACCCCGTCCTGCACACCCCGGAGGGGGCCGTCGTCTACGGGCTGGACAAGCGCATCGACCACAACCCGGTCATCGGCGACCCCATCGACATGAAGCGGTTCCGCGAGATCGGCCGCGAGGGCGTCCTCTGCTACATCGAGGACTGCACGAACGCCGGCAAGAAGGGCAAGACGCCCTCGGAGTCGGTCGCCCGCGCACAGCTCAAGGACGTGATGTATTCGATCGAGGACTACGACGGTGGCATCGTGGCGACGACGTTCTCGAGCCACATCGCTCGCGTCACGTCGCTGGTGGAGTTCGCCGAGGACATCGGCCGCCAGCCCGTGCTCCTCGGGCGGTCGATGGAGAAGTACTCCGGGACCGCCGAGCGCCTGGACTTCGTCGACTTCCCGAGCGACCTCGGGATGTACGGTCACCGCAAGTCCGTCGACCGGACCTTCAAGCGGATCATGAACGAGGGCAAGGAGGACTACCTCCCCGTCGTGACCGGCCACCAGGGCGAGCCCCGCGCGATGCTGACCCGGATGGCCCGCGGCGAGACGCCCTACGAGCTCGACGACGGGGACAAGGTCCTCTTCAGCGCCCGGGTCATCCCGGAGCCGACCAACGAGGGCCAGCGCTACCAGGCCGAGAAGCTCCTCGGGATGCAGGGCGCCCGCATCTACGACGACATCCACGTCTCGGGCCACCTCAACCAGGAGGGCCACTACCAGATGCTCCAGGCGCTGCAGCCCCAGCACGTCATCCCCGCCCACCAGGACATGAAGGGCTTCGCGCCGTACGTCGACCTGGCGGGCGACCAGGGCTACCAGCTCGGACGGGACCTCCACGTGACGAGGAACGGGAACACCATCCAGCTGACGGAATGACCACCACTGAGCGCGTCGAGGCCGCCATCGAGGCCCGTCGCGCGGCCGTCAACGACGCCATCGCGGACCAGCTGCCGGTCCGCAAACCGGAGCGGCTCTACGCGGCGTCGCGCTACCTGCTCGACGCCGGCGGCAAGCGCCTGCGGCCCACGATCCTCCTCCTCGCGGCGGAGGCCATCGCCGACGTCGAGCCGCTGTCGGCCGACTACCGCGCCTTCCCGACGCCACACGGCGACCAGGTGGACGTCCTCACCGCCGCCGTGAGCATCGAGGTGATCCAGTCGTTCACGCTCATCCACGACGACATCATGGACGACGACGACCTCCGGCGGGGCGTCCCGGCGGTCCACCGGGAGTTCGACCTAGAGACGGCGATCCTCGCCGGCGACACGCTCTACTCGAAGGCCTTCGAGTACATGCTCGACACCGGTGCCCCACCGGAGCGAACCGTCCGCGCCCTCGACGAGCTCGCCACCACCTGCACCGAGATCTGCGAGGGCCAGGCGCTCGACGTGAGCTTCGAGGCACGCGGGGACGTCACGACCGACGAGTACCTCGAGATGATCGAGTTCAAGACGGCGGTCCTCTACGCCGCGGCGGCCTCGATCCCCGCGATCCTGCTCGGCGCCGACGACGAGACGGTCGCCTCGCTCCACGAGTACGGCCTCGACGTCGGTCGCGCCTTCCAGATCCAGGACGACCTGCTCGACCTCACAGGCGACGAGGGCGTCGTCGGCAAGAGCGTCCGCAAGGACCTCGAAAAGGGCAAGCTCACCTACCCCATCATCGACCACCTCGCCAGGGCCGACCGCCGCGGTGAACCGGCGATATCGGCCGTGCCGCGGCGTCGCCGACCCGAACGACGTGAACATGCGGTGCACGGCGAGGCCACCGATCCGCCCCAGCTCGTCGAGCAGTGCTTCCGCTGCCGGAACGAGCGCGGCGGCTCCGAGCGTGGCGTTCGTCGGCACGGCGGCGCGCGCCCCGGCGACCCACGGTTCGAACACCGTGGCGAAGGGGACGCGCTCGTCTGCGGGTGCGGTCGCTACCATCGGAGCGAGCGGCACCCCAGATCGTCGATGGCCGGAGGATCGCAGGGCTCGGCGAGGAGATCCGTCGGCGCCGGCGGAAGTAGCGGCTCCCCGGGTGCCTGGGTGAGGACGAAGTGGGCGGTCGCCGGTGTCTCCAGATGCACGACCACGTCGAGGTCGGCCAGGAGCGGG
>SLIW01000075.1 GCA_007135435.1 Natronomonas sp. | reverse complement strand
GAACGACGTGGCGTCGGCACGCCACCCCGATCTGTCGGGGCTGGAGACGGCCGTTCCAGTATCGCCGGTCAGCGTGGGGGTACGCCCCGGCACGGACATCAGTCGTCTCGAGAGCGTCGCCCGCTGAGGGCGACTCGGTCGCGGTATTCGCATGGGATCCAGCCCAGCACCGTCACCGTCGACGAGGGGACCCGCTCACGTCTTCGAGCGGTGTCGTACCTTGTAGTTGACCGCGCAGTCGATCACCTGCTGGCCCTCCCGGGTCGCGATGACGTCCGCGAGCGCCTCCAGCTCGGCGACCGAACGGGCGGTGTAGCCCTCGGCGCCGAACGCCTCGGCGACGGCGGCGAAGTCCGGCGAGTCGACGAGCGCGACCGACCCGTCGACCCCGTCGGCCTCCATGGAGTGGTACTCGGAGCCGAGGCTGCTGTCGTTCACCACGACCACCGTCAGGGGGACGTCCTCGCGCACCATCGTGTCGAACTCCTGGATCGACATCGTGAGGCCAGCGTCCCCCGTGACCACCACCGTCGGTCGGTCCGGCGCGGAGACGGCGGTGCCGATGCCCATCGGCAGTCCGAGGCCGATCGACGCGAAGTCGAGGGTGAACGCGAAGTCGTCCGGATGGACGTCGAGCCCGTCGACGACCCACCGCGTGTGGTGGCCGGCACCGGTGACGAGCCTGGTGTCATCCGGGAGCAGTCCGTTCAGCGTCCGCATCAGGTCCCGTGGATCCATCGTCCCGGGGACGTCCTCGAACTCGCGGTCTCCGAGTCTGTCGAACGTCTCGACCTCGCGGCGGACGTCGTCGGTCCAGAGCTCGCCGTCACGGTCGATCCCCCGCCGTTCGAGTTCCTCGTTCAATGCCGCGACGGTCAGCCTGGCGTCACCCTGTATGCCCAGGTCGACCGCGGTGTACCGCTCGATGTTCGCGAGGTCCGCGTCGATGTGGACGATCTGTCCCTCCTCACCGAAGACGTGGCCGTCGTCCGTCGTGTAGGGATTGAGGCTGGCCCCGATCGCGAACACCAGGTGGGCCTCGGCGGCGTACCTGTTGGCGAGGTCGTGGCCCCACTCGCCGGTGAACCCCAGGTAGACCGGGTGGTCCTGGAAGTAGTTTCGCCCCTGGAGGCTCGTCGCGAGCAGCGAACTCGTCCGGCGGGCGAACTCCTCGATCACCTCCCTGGCCCCCGCCTCGATCGCCCCCTGTCCGGCGATGATCACCGGCGGCTGGAAGGCCGGCGACTCGACGTAGCGTTCGACGGCCTCGTGGACGGCCGCCGGGTCGGGCTCCACCCTTCCGGGGGTGACGTCGCTGATCGAGGACTCCGGCGCATCGAGCTGGTCGTCGGCCAGCTCGCCGTCGAGGAGGTCCCACGGCACCTGCAACGCGAGCGGACCGTCCCCGATGCGGACCCGCCGAATCGCGTCGCAGGCGATCTCGACGAGCGTCTCGTGGCTGCGCACCGAGGCCACCTCGCCGACGGTGGTGGTCAGGAACTCCTCCTGGGGGAACTGCTTCAGGTCGTGGGTCCCGTGGATCGGGCTCGTGGGCACGATCACGAGCACGTCCGAGCCCTTCTTCCGGGCCGTGACGAGCCCGGTGCCCGTCTGGGCAATGGCGGGGCCCCGGCCGACGATGGCGACGCCGATCCCGTCCGTGGCACGCGCGAAGCCGTCGGCCATCGAGACGGCGCACTGCTCGTGGCGCGTCTGGACCATCTCGATCCCCGGCCAGTCGGCGTCGATCTCGGACAGCATCCGCATCGTGTCCTCCGACATGAGCGTGAAGATCGTCCCGACGCCCGCCTCGTCGAGCAACTCGATCAGCCGGGTACGGCCTTTCATTCGTCACGTGTATCGACCTGTCGGGGTGTTAGAGCTATCGTTGCCCGACCGCGGTCCCGCAACCCGAGTACATCGGTAGCGAGTCAACGTGCTGGATACAGCCCCCACGTCTCGCAGCGGTTCGCAGAAGTCACGTGAGTTCTCGAGTCCGAAGTGATGAACTCGGCCGTTTCGTCCACCATCCACCCGCCAGCTCTCTCACGTGATCAGCGTCGTTGCTGTGTACGTGCGAGCTACCGCACGGAGCGGGTATCGTGCGTCCGGTGTCTCCCGACGGCGGGCAACGGCCCGGGTGACAATTCGAATCACCATGCGTCGGGTGGTGGCTGCGCCCGCAGCGAACGCGAGGTGCGACCGACGGGGGCGCCTCCACCGATCCGCCGCGGACCGCGACGCCAAGCGCTCGACGGACTCGGCCTCGTCTCGATACGTGCGCGGACCTCGTCCATGACGCCTACAAGTGAGGACCGGCCGTCACGGCCGTCACGGGAGCGTGACGTCGAGGACGGCCGGCTGTCCGGCGTCGACCGCCTCGAGCGCCACCTCGAGCGCCGGTTCGAGCGCGGCCGGGTCGTCGACGCGTTCGGCGTGACAGCCCATGCCCGAAAGCGGGCCGGCGAAATCGAGCGGTGGGTCGAACGTCGTGAACTGCTCGTACGGGAACGGTGACTCGCCGTACTGCTGGACGATGGCGTCGCCGACTGCCTGCCACCGGCTGTTGTTGTAGACGACGACGAGGTGGGGCAGGTCGTACATCCGCGCCATGTGCATCGACGACAGCGGGTTCCCGAGGACGAACGAGCCGTCGCCGACGACGCTGACGACCCGTTCGTCCGGCTTCGCCAGCTTGATCCCGAGCGAGGCGCCGGCCGACCAGCCAAGCCCGCTGCTACAGTACGAGTAGTAGGTGCCGGGCTCGGTCCGTTCGAGGTAATCGAGGACGGTGACGGTGTTCGTGACCGTCTCGTCGACCACCACGTCGGTGGGCTCGAGGACGTCGGCGATCGTTCGCGAGAGGAACTCGGGCGTGATCGCGTCCGCCGTCGTGGCCCCGGCGAGGCGCTCGTCCCGCTCCCGCCGGCGCTCCGTGGCCGCGGTCCCGATCGCCTCGATCCGTTCCTGGGCGTCGGACCCGGATCGGTCCGCGAGCGCGGCCGTCAGGTCCTCGAGCACGGCGTCGGGCGACGCGGCGACGCGCACGTCCGCCTCGAAGTCCCACAGTGGGTACTGGGGTTTCGCCGGAT
>SLIW01000246.1 GCA_007135435.1 Natronomonas sp. | reverse complement strand
CTCGGTATCGGCGCCAGCTCGGGCGGGGAGACGACCGTCGGTGAGGAACGAACCCCACCAGGCCGCCGGCCGGACCCCTCGCCGATGCTGTCTGAGGACGAAGACGCCGACGACGAGGACGGGCCCGACGGCGAACCCGACGCGGATGATGGTGGAAGCGCCGACGAGGACAGCGAGAGCGAAGATGCTGGGAGCGACGACGAGGACAGCGAGAGCGAAGATGGTGAGCCAGAGAGCGATGCGGATACCGATGGCGAGGACGACACGACCGACGCAGACGACGAGGTGACCGGGGGCTCCTGAGATGCAGCACATCGAACTCGACGAACGCGAGGGCGGCGGCGCCTCGGGGCTGATGGCGCTCGTGGTCACGGTGATGGAGCTGCTCGTCGAGACGATGGAACGCGAGGCCGTCCGTCGGATGGAGTCGGGAGCGCTCACGCCCGAGGAGATCGAACGGCTCGGCGCGCAGCTGCAGGCACTGGAGGAGGAGATCGCGCAGATCAAGGAGGACCAGGGGATCGAGGACGACGTCGACCGACTCCGCGGCGACCTCGACTCGCTGGTCGCCGAGGCGGTCGAACAGGTGCGCGAGCAGGAGCACCGTGGAGAGCTCGAGCATGGCCGATAACGTCGAGTCGCTCGCGACCGACGCCGACGACACCTCGTCGTTCGACGAGGGCCGGTACCTCTACTGTGCAGTCACGGTAGACGACGAGCCGGACACGTCCGGCCTGGAGGACGTCACCGGGATCGAGGACAGTGCCGTCTCGCTGGTGACCCGGGGGGACGTGGGCGTGGTCGTCCACCCTGTCGACGCGCCCTACGACTCCGACGACCTCGGGCGGGTCCGGCGCTGGCTGCTCTCCCACCAGCAGGTGGTCGACGACGCCGGCCGCGCGTTCGGGACGCCGTTGCCGTTCCGCTTCGACACGATCGTGGCGGGCGACGACCACACCGTCGTCGAGTGGCTCGAGGCGAACGCCGAGGAGCTCGAGGCGGCCCTCGAGTGGCTCGCCGGTCGCTGGGAGTACCGCATCGATCTCCGGTGGGACGAATCCAGCGTCGAAGCGGAGATCAGGGAGGCCGACGAGGAACTCCGGGAGCTGTCGGCCCGTCTGGACGAGGCGTCCGGGGGGACGGGGTTCCTCGTCGAGAAGCAGTACCAGACGCGCCTGCGGGAACGGCTCGCCGAGCGCCGCGATCGGGTCGCCGCAGAGCTCGTCGACCGGCTCGAACCACACACGGTCGAGATCCGCCGTGCTGGCGGGTCGTCGGAACGCTTCTCCGCGGCGGACGACGACGACCGCTCGCTCGTCGTCCGGCTGTCGGTCCTCGCCGAGGCTGACCGGGAGGAGGCCATCGGCGAGGAGCTGGAGCCGTACGCCGACCGGCCGGCCTACGACGTGCGGTACACCGGCCCGTGGCCACCGTACAGCCACGCCCCGTCGATCGGAGACGACGATGGCGGGGACAGTGTGGCGGGCGATGGTGACGCCGCCGACGATGGCGGGGACCCGGTCGCGGGCGGAGGTGACGCCGCCGCCGATGTCGCCACGGGTGGCGATGACGCGGACGAGGCAGACCCTCGAGGTGCCGAGCGATGAAACCCACCCGCGAGACCGACCACGCCATCGTCGACGTCCTCGACGTCGTCCTCCGGGAGGGGGCGATGGTCCAGGCGGACGTCCTCATCTCCGTCGCGGACGTCCCGCTCGTCGGCATCAACCTCCGGGCCGCCGTCGCCGGCATGACGACCATGCGCGAGTACGGGTTCTTCGAGAACTGGGACCTGGAGCACCGTCGCGTGACCGAGGACCGACGCTCGGAGTTCGGCCGACGACCCGACCCACGGACCCCCATCGCGGACGATCAGTCGGAGTGAGGTTCGCCGACTGTCTGCTCGCGGGCCCGGTCGTCCGGCGGAACGCGGTTGATATCGTCTATTCGGCCTTTCGAATGAGCTCATCGATGGTCGGGGTCGCACACCCGAGGATCGCCTTCAGCGCCTCCCGGGGCACGTCGTGGGTGTCGACGATCGCCTCCAGGATCCACCGAGACCTCAGTTCCACGTCCCGGGATCGATCGGGCAAGCGTTTAGCCCGTCCGCCGAGATGCCCTCCGTACAATGCGGAAGGTCACCATCGACGAGGTCGACAACGAGATCAGCCCGCTCGGCGTCCACAGCGTGCGACGGCCGGTCTCCCGGGTGCTCGGCTGCGAGCACGTCGCGATGAACTACTTCGAGCTGCAACCCGGCGAGTCGTTCTCCGGGGGCCTCCACACCCACCGCGACCAGGAGGAGGTCTTCTACGTCCAGTCCGGCGAGGCCACCTTCGAGTTCGCCGACGTGCCGGACACCGACGCGGTCGACACGGTGACCGTCGGCGCCGGCGAGGTCGTCCGGTTCGGCCCGGGCGAGTTCCAGGAGGGGTTCAACGCCGCCGACCGCGACGAGCCGGTCGTCGGGTTCGCCATCGGTGCCCCGGGCCCGGTACACGACTGGGACGCCATCGAGTCGGTCGTCTTCTGTCGCGAGTGCGACGCGGAGACCGCTCACGGGCTGGACCTGACCGACGACGGGCGCTTCGAGTTCACCTGTCTGGACTGCGACGCGTCGTGGACCGTCTGAGGACGCCGGTAACCCACGTTGCGAGCCGGGGTCGACGATCGTCGGGGCTCGTGCCGGAGCGCCGCGAATCATGACGCCCCACGAACCGTGACGCTCCGTGAACCGTGACGCCACGGAACCGACCGGTCGGCGCCCGAGCGACGTAATTTTCACCCCCGATGGAAAGATACTTAACCGTCGCTGGGTCCGTTCTACCATATGCCCAGGTGTCGGAACTGTGACTCCTTCGTGACGGACAACTACGTCCGGGTGTTCGCCCCGACGGGGATGTCGTCGGTCAGAGTGTGTCCGAACTGCGAGGACAAGCTCCGGGACGGCGCCGAGGTCCGCGAGGCCCGCTCCACGCGGAAGAACTGACCGTCGCCGCGGTCGGTCCCGAACTCGACACGTCGCCGAGCCAGCGTCGCTCTTTGACCGTCGCGGTGCGGCGGTCGTCCGATCATCCCCTCGGGATGCCCGTCG
>SLIW01000060.1 GCA_007135435.1 Natronomonas sp. | reverse complement strand
GACGGGACCGACGACGGGACCGACGACGGGACCGACGACGAGGACGCCGGCGCCGGTGAACCGACCGAGCCCCTGCTCGTGGTGGGTGGGCAGGCCGTCGCCGCCGATGGCCGCGGCGAGCACACCGCCGTCCTCGCGGAGGGCGACCTCGACGCGGCGGCGCTCGGGGACGTGCTGGCGCGACTCCGGACCGCCAGGGTCGATGTCGTCGCCGCGGGCGGTGCCGACGGGACGATCGCGATCGTCGTCGAGCGACGGGCGGGCCCCGACGCCGTCCGGGCCGTCGAGGCCGCGCTGTAGGCAGGCGGGTCACCCGAGCCGTCTCGCCGTCCCACCCGGCCGACCAGGGTTCGACGACCAAGCGACGCATTCAAACGGAACGCGGGCGACCCACCGGTAATGACGCTTCGCGTGCTGAACACGCTCTCGGGCGAGCGAGAACCGTTCGAGCCGGCCGACCCCGACGACGTCCTGCTGTACTACTGCGGGTTGACCGTCTCGGACGACGCCCACCTCGGCCACGCCCGGAGCTGGGTCCACGTCGACGTCATCCACCGGTGGCTCGAGCACCTCGGCTACGGCGTCCGCCACGTGGAGAACATCACCGACGTCAACGAGAAGATCGTCGCCCGGGTCGGCGAGCGGGTCGCGGACGGAGCCGGCGGCGGCGCCGGCGAGCCGGTCGAGGACGGAGCCGACGGCGGGGCCAGCGAGACGGTCGATGACGGTGACGCCGAGCGGTCCGGCGACGATGGGTCGGCGGACGACAGCGCCGTGCTCGGCCGCTCCGAACCCGAGGTCGCCCGGCGGTTCATCGCCCGGCTCCTGGCCGACATGCGGTCGTTGAACCTGCTCCGCGCGGAGGTCTATCCCCGGGTCACCGAGCACGTCCCCGAGATCATCGACCTCATCGAGCGGCTGGTCGAGCAGGGCTACGCCTACGAGTCGGACGGGTCGGTCTACTTCGACGTCAAGACGTTCCCGGCGTACGGGAAGCTCTCGAACCAGCGCCTCGAGGACATCGAGGCGCAGGGCGAGGAGGCGGAGCGCGCCGAGAAGCGCCACCCCGCCGACTTCGCCCTCTGGAAGGCCGGGGGCGTTTCCCCGACGGCGGTCGACGAGCACCGCCACGCCGACCGCGAGTACGCGGTCCACGAGCCCACCGGCGAGACGTGGGACTCCCCGTGGGGCGAGGGCCGGCCCGGCTGGCACGTGGAGTGCTCGGCGATGTCGATGACCCACCTCGACGAGTCCATCGACGTTCACATGGGCGGCCGCGACCTGGTCTTCCCGCACCACGAGAACGAGATCGCCCAGAGCGAGGCCGCCACGGGGCGGCAGTTCGCGCGTTACTGGCTGCACGCGGACCTCCTCCAGGTGCGCGACGAGAAGATGTCCTCGAGTCTGGGGAACTTCATCCCGGTCCGCGAGGCGGTCGAGCGCTTCGGCGTGAACCCGCTACGGATGTTCTTCCTCTCGGCGTCGTACAACAGCACCCAGACGTACAGCGACGCCGCCGTCGAGGAGGCCATCGAGCGCTGGGAGCGGCTCCAGACGGCGCACCGGCGCGTCTCGGAGGCGGCCGACGGCCCGGACGCCGCCACGAAGGTCGAGTCCGACCTCCGGTCGACCGTCGAGGAGGTCCGCGAGCGGTTCACCGACGCGATGAACGACGACTTCAACACCCGGGAGGCGCTGGCGGCGCTGTTCGACCTGGCGGCCGCCGCGAACCGATACCTCGACGACGCGGACCGGTACGACTACCGCGCCCTCCGGCGGACGCTGGAGGCGTTCGAGGACCTGGGCGAGGACGTCCTCGGGTTCGACTTCGCGGCCCCGACCGGCGGTCACGGGGGAGGCGACGTGCGCCTCGCGGGGGAGCTCGTCGAGCTCGTCCTCGAGGTCCGCGAGGCGGAGCGGGAGGCCGGGAACTACGAGCGCGCGGACGAGCTCAGGGCCGACCTCGAGGCGCTCGGGGTCGAGGTCCAGGACACCGACGAGGGACCGACCTACCGGCTCTGATCCGCGCGAACGGATCGGTATCCGGGAGCGACTGCTCGCGATCTGTGCCTGTCCGTCGACGAGCCGCACCACTGGATCGGTGGCCCCGGCTACCGAATCAAGAAGGCCGATCGATCGACTCGGCTAACGGGTCACCACGCGGTCCCGTCCCTGCAGACGTCGCTGCGGCCACGAACGAGCGTGGAAGTGGCCGCGGTGCGGTCGTCACCGACCCGGTTCCCGCCGCCTCAGATTTCCGGCTCGACCGTCTCGATCGTGGCGGCTTCCTCGTCGAACTCCTCGATCGCGCGGCGGAAGACGAGCCCGAGCGCGAGGTGCTGACTCATGACGTCCTGGAGCGCGCTCCGGACCGCGTCGTGGTCGTCGATCGCGTACTCCTTGGTCTGGACGAGCTCGCGCATCTCGAGGAGCCCCTCCTCCTCGAGGTCGTGCAGCGTCGGGTAGACCGTGCCGGGGCTCAACTGTGCGCCGAAGAACCGGTTGAGGTCCTCCATGATGCCCTTCCCGTGGGTGTCGCTCGTGCGGAGCCCGACGAGCACCACGAGGAGTTCGGGTAAGGACTCCTTAATGAGGCCGTCGTCGATCCGCGGGGGATCGCCGCCGAAGAGCGCCTCCGAGGTCTCCTCGACGAGCTCCTCGGTCTTGACCGCCGGGTCCGCGTCCGTGCGGACGGCGGCACCGCCGTTGAGCTCGCTTATCAGGCTCTGTAACGTCCGTCCCGTCTCCTCTTGGGAACTCATCTCGCGACCACCCGTAGGGGAACCATACCGGCCCGTAGCTTTCAATTACCATAAATGCCCCGGCCAAATCCAACAATAAAGTGGAAACCACCGGGTACACTACCCGACGCCGGTGTTCGGCACCGAGCAGGACGATCGGGGTCACCATCGGTCGATCTCGAGGTCGGGAGTCGGCTCCAGTGTATCCGTCCGTTCTGCATCGGCCGCGTCGATCCACCGTTCTCGCCTGGAAGCGATTCGCTCGATGCGGTTCCACGCCAACGCTGGGGGCCACACAGGTCGCTGGGAGTCACATCGGTCGCTAGGGGTCACACCGATCGCTCAGGTGCCACACCG
>SLIW01000019.1 GCA_007135435.1 Natronomonas sp. | reverse complement strand
ACACGGGCGCGGCGGAGACCCGCTGTCCCAGTCGCCGGGACTCGCCGCCGGCTATTACGTCGATCCGGACGAACCCACCGGTATGAACCCAGGGCTCGAACTTCGACGGCCGGAGGGGAGTCGCGATCGTCGCCGGATGGAAGGGTCGGCCGACCTGATCGACTCCGGGCCGATCCAGGTCGACCTTCGACCGATCGACGGTCGCACACCGAGGGAGCTCGCGCGGGAGCTGGACGACGCGATGCCGGGTGTCCATGAGGAAGCCGGGGACGAAGACGTAGTGCTCGTCCGGGCCGACGCCGCCCCGGTGCCACTGTACGACGTGCTCGACGACCGCGGCTTGAGTTACGAGGCGATCCGTCGCGGCCCCGACGAGTGGCACGTCGCGGTCACCGCGACCAGCATCGACGGGCCGTCGGGTGAACGGCGACAGCCGTCCCTGACGGCACCATCGTCGCGATAGGAGCCAGGCGGGGTCGCCGTGGTCAGTGGCGGGGCTCCGGCTGCTCGCGCTCCGGTGTCGACCGGCGACCGAACACGTTCGGGACGGGGTGTTTACCGTCCCGGTCTGTACTGACTCCCATGGACGCGAGCGTGGACGGACGAGCGACGGAGGCCGAACAGGACGCCGACACCGTGGCCCGTGACTCCGGACCCGACGCCGACGGCACGACGACCGTCGAGGTCCGATGCACCGGCCACGTTCGCGGGGAGGTCGGCGAGCCCCGGCTGTCCTACACCTTCGAGGGGACGACGCTCCGGGCGTTTCTCGAGGCGTTCTTCGAGGACTACGACGTCGCCGAGATGCTCATCGCGGAGACCGAGGCCGACGCCACAGCTCACGGGTGGGCACCCGTCGACGACCCGCCCGGGACCTGGAAGAAGAATCCCGAGGGGGAACAGACCCGCGCGTTCGCCCGGGTCACCGTCAACGGCAAGTTCAACGAGCACCTCGACGGCCTGGACACCAGACTCACAGACGGCGATCGGGTCGCGCTGATGTACCCGTTCATCTTCTGCTGCTGAGCGAGACTCGGCGTCGACCGGGCGTCGACTATCGATCGATAATCGAGCTCTCGTCGACCGAGCACCGAGCGAGCACCGAGCGAGCACCGACCGATTCATCACGCGCTGGCGAGGCTACCCGAACGTGACCACCGACGGCGTCCCCGGCGAAACGGGCTGGACAGGGAGATGAGCGCGGCGACCGTCTCGCGGGGTTCCCGGCTGTTCGTCCTCGTCGCCGCTGGGTGGTTCGTCTGCTGGCAGGTCGCCGTCGCGCTGGGCGGCGGCCGTCGGCTCGGCGTCGTGCTCGGGCTCTACGGCTTCGTCTTCCACACGGTCTTCGGGAAGGCGTACGCGCTCGTCCCCACCTACTTCGACCGGGCACTGGCGTTCCCCCGGGCGCCGTCGGTCCACCTGCCGCTGGCCGTCGGCGGGACCGCCTTCCTGGCGCTCGACGCCGCCGGCGTCGCCTCGGTGGCGCTCCCCGCAGCCGGACGGCTCTCGACGCTCGAGGTCGGTGCCGTCGGGTGGGCGCTCGGCGTCGGCGTGTTCGCCGGCGCGCTCGGCTGGAGCGTCCGTGACAACCTCTCCGGCGCCGAGACGGCCACCAGCGAGGCGAAGGCGGACCGGCGCCGCGTCGATCGGTTCGCGAACGGGTTCGTCCCCCTCGCGCTGGCGTACCTCCTCGGGTCGGCGGTGCTCCTGGCGACGGGCGGTGCCGGGCCGTTCGGCCGGACCGCCCCACAGCTGTCGCACCTCCTGGCGGTCGGCACGGCGACGCTGTTGCTCTTCGCCCTCGGCTTCCGTCTCCTCCCCCGGTTCCTCGTGGTCCGGCCACGTCTTCCCCTCGTTCTTGTCGTGCTCCCGGCCGGGGCGCTGGGCCCGCTCCTCCTCGTCGTCGACTTCGCCGGGAGTTCGCCGTGGTTCCTCCTGGGCGCCGCACTGCAGGCGATCGCCCTCGTGGGCTTCGCCGTCGCGTACGCCGACATGTACCGGCGTAGCGACAGGCGGCGCGTCGGGTTGACCGCCGTCCTGGTGGCGGCCATGACGGGCGGGATCGTCGCCCTGCTCGGGGTCCACATGGCCACCGCCGGCCTCGCGGCGGACGTCGCCGCCGCGCACGTCCGGCTCGGCCTGCTCGGCTTCCTCGGCGTCGCCATCGTCGGCGTCAGTTACCAGTTCTACCCGCCCGGCGTCGCCACGGTCCCGCTGGTGGGCGATCGGTCGGCCGCGATGGCGGTCGCCCTGCTCGTCTGCGGCGTCGCCGCCGAGGCGGCCGGGCAGCTCGGGGCGGTCGACCCCCTGGTCGAGGTCGGGCGACTGCTCGCGCTCGCCGGGGCGATCCTCCACGCCGTGAACCTCGTCGTCGTGTTCGTCGAGCGACGTCGCTGAGCCTGCTCGAGGTGGCTATCCGCCCAGGACGGCCGTTGGTGTGCAGGCGTCGGGAGTGCCCTGGGAACGAAGGCGCGGGCGGCCCGGACGGCGCGGGCGGCCTGGACAGCCCAGACAGCCTGGATAGCCCGGACGGCGACCAACGGGTGGAGAGCCAACCGCCCTCACGTCGTCGTCAACGGCAGGCGGTCGTCTGCCCCGGTCCGCTGCAGCAGCGACCAGCCGAGGAAGACGAACCCGATGGCGATGGAGACGCTCTGCAGCGTGACGCCGATCAACAGCGGGGCGAGTCCCGACAGGTGGACGAGGCCGCCGACGAGCGTCCCGCCGGTGATGCAGCCCAGGCCGATGGCCAGCGCCCGGAGCGACCCGGAGCCGGTCCGCCGTTGCGCGCGCACGGCGAGCAGGGTGACGTAGCCGCCGACCAGGAGGGTGACCGTGTTCGCCACGCCCACGACGAGGTGGAGTTGTTCTGCGGTCACGGTCCTCCCCCACTGATCCGACCGTGCGTCGACGGATGCCACGCCGGTGATAGCCACGGACCCCGCTCCGGAGATGGGCGCGGGAGTGACGTGCCCGGCCGGAGATCGGCGGTTCGACGGCGTCCGACATCGACGACGTCGGGCTCCACCGCTGGTGGCCGCCTCGCGAATACGTCTCGGTCCATGTCCTACCTAGGCCGGAGGAGGACTTCAAGGGGTGT
>SLIW01000012.1 GCA_007135435.1 Natronomonas sp. | reverse complement strand
TCGTCGTCTTCGCGCTCCTGCTCGGGGCGTTGATCATCGGACGGTTCATCGCGATCCTCAGATCTGAGTTGAAGTAGTTCGGTCGCCCCGCTGCGCGGTTCATCACAGAGATGGATCACGCGGGTGCGATCGTCGCACCATTGATCGATGGTCGGTTGTAACCTGGTGCACGCCGATCCGCTGCGACTCCCTTGACTCTCGATCCATCGATACGGTCGTATCCCGCCACGGAACCGACCGCCGTGTCGGTCGCGACGACGGACGGGAATCCCCGTGAGCGTCGCTGACGAGCCCGGAGCCTGCTCACTATCCCGTCGTCCCACACGGTGATAACTGACGCTGGATATATGCCCACACACGTCGACTTTTCACTGAGTGATCGATTCCGATGTCCAATCCATGGTACGGCATAACGATGACGCCACACGAGATCGAGGAGTTCCTGAACGAGCAGGCGACCGGAGTCCTATCCCTGTCGAAAGAGCGCCGTGCGTACGGCATCCCGATGTCGTTCGCGTACGACCCGGAGCGTGAACGGGCGGTCATGGACTTCGGGTTCGCCGAGGAGAGCAAGAAACGAGAGTTCCTCCGGAGCACCGACGAGGCTTGTCTCACGGTCTACGAGTGGAACGGTCCACACGACTGGAAGAGCGTCGTGATGAACGGATCGCTCGAGCCCATCGACGAGGCGGACGTCGACGAGCAGCTCGAAGGGTGGTACCAGCGGGTCGCCAAAGACATCGACGTCCCCGGGGCCAACGTCGAGCTCCAGTGGTACGAGCTACATGCGGACGAACTCACCGGGGTGGCTCTCTTCGATTGAGCTCTGGAGTGGCCCTCTCCGAGTGAGCTCTGGTGCGGCATCCGAGGGGTATGCTGGTCGCCTTCGGGGGTGCACCCAGCCGTTCCCGCCCGACCAGTTAGGCCGGAGGAGTGGAGAACGAGCATCCAGGGGTACCCTCAGCCTGAAATCGATCGGTCCGTCGGGATGATTCGACGAACCCGCGTCCCGGTGGTTCCAGTGGATTCCAGGGGTCTTCTCAGACATCTTCGGAATCATCCCGTTATGCGGTGACGCCTGATACCCGAGTTACGTCACGCCCGTTTCGGTGCCGTCCGTCTGGTACACCTCGCCGAACACCTGCAAGGCGGCCTTGAACACGGCCAGGATGACCGGGCCGAGGAAGAGCGACAGGATGCCGAAGAGGTAGATGCCGCCGATGACGCCGACGAGCACCACCGCCGGGTGGAGGCCCGAGCCGCGATCGACCAGGATCGCCCGCAGGTAGTTGTCGACCACCGAGAGGACGGTGATACCGTACACCAGGAGGAGCGCCCCCCGGACGAACTCGTCGGTGACCACGAGGAAGACGACGGCAGGGGCCCAGACGAGCCAGATACCGATGACCGGCAGGAACGAGACGACGATCATGACCACGGTCCAGAACGCGGCGTTCGGGACACCGAGCGCGTAGAGCCCTAGCCCCGCAAGGACGCCCTCGATCACCGCGACGAACACGTGGCTCTTCATGACCGCCCACGTGACGACGTTCACCTCGTCCAGGAGTCGCTCCTGGACCTCGTCGTCGAGGGGAGCGACCGCGCCGGCCCACGCGACCAGCCGTCGTCCATCGGCGAGGAAGTAGTACAGGAGGAAGACGAAGACCAGCACCCCGATGCCGACGCGGATGCTGAGGTCCAGGAGGCCGATGACCTCCTGGATGAGCCGCTGGACGATGGCTTCCAGCGTCGCGTCGATCTCCTCGAGGACGTGTGCCTCGATGACCTCCACCAGCTCCTCTTCGATCCCGAACCGGTAGGCGATCTCCCGTACCGTTGGGAGGACCTCCGTCTCCCGAACCGCGTCGGCGAGGTTCACGACCGTCCGGAAGACGACCAGCGTGAAGAACAGCAGCGGGAGGATGGCGGCGACGAGCGCGAAACCGGTCAGCAGGGCCGCAGATACGCGCGGTCCGACGGTGAAATCGAACAACCCAACGTCGACCCTGGCGCCCGTCAGCCGGTCGTGCAGGGGGACGAGCACGAACGCGAGCAGCGCCGCCGCCGCGACGTACTGCAGGAGCGGGAGGACGAGGAGCGCACTGACGACGGCCAGCAGGGCCAGAACGACGAGGAAGAACCCCACTCGAAGGTCCATACCGCCCGAGTGTGGTGGCCCTCACATAAGCGTTGAGCAGACTCCCGGAGGCCAGTAGCCCCTAGCCATGATTGACGAAACCGGTTCCAGGCACCGAGGCACGGACGGCCGACAACGGGACGACCGGAGAAGACTGCGCCGATGTCAGTCACCCTCGATCGATGTCGGTTCCGATCGAGGACATGAACACGGTGGTTCGGGTCCAATCGCGGTCTGATACTGTCGGCTGTACCGATGAGGACCGGACGTGCTCAACACACGCCGTTTCGGAGCGTTCCCTCCCAACCCTCTCGACGCGATCTTCACGGAATGACAGCCGACAGTAAGAGTAAGCAGGCGGCAAGCGAGGGTCCACATCGACGGCAGAGGGCCCTCCGAAGTCTGAACGGTAGTCCCGGGCCGCGGATAAGCCTCTCATCGGATGAGAACCGGCTTGCGCCTTTATTAAGAAACGTACTGTACGATGACGGGTATGGAACGCAGCACATCGACGAATCGGCCCGATCCTCGTCGGCGTCTCTCGCGACGACGGCTCCTGGCCGCGTCGGGGCTCACGGGGGCGGCGCTTCTGGCGGGCTGTCCGAACAACGATGAACCGCCCGACGACGAACCACCAGACGATGACGCGCCCGACGATGTCGAGGACTGGGAGGACGTCGACGAGTTCTACTTCGAGGGACGGGTCGCAGCCTGGACCGGTATCGAACCGGACCTGATCGAGGGCGAGGAAAACCCCACGATCACGCTGATCGACGGCCAGGAGTACACCTTCCGGTGGGTGAACGCCGACGGCGTCCTCCACAACATGGAGATCTGGGACGACGATGGGGAGATCATCGACGACTACCAGAGCGACGACGTCGAGGAAGAGGGCGAGGAGGCGACCATCGAAGGTGTCGTGACATCCGAAGAGATGGTCAACTACGTCTGCCGATATCACAGT
>SLIW01000235.1 GCA_007135435.1 Natronomonas sp. | reverse complement strand
TACCGAGGACGAGACGTTCTGGGTGCACGAGCGAGAGACGTGAGTGGCCGTCGGCGACCCACTGGAACGGCTCGGTGAGGAGTCGAGCTCGGCGGCTGGTATCGGCGGTGACCCGACCCGAGCGGTTCGGCGCGCGACTGGTGACTCGCCGAATATTCGGTAAATATTGCCCATTAATACCCCAGCATCGCCGCTTATTGCACCGGGCATCTCCTCATTTATATCAATCTATTTAATTCAAAAGAATCCGTTAGAACCTGGTGTAAAACGTCTAACGGCCGTAGAAAACGTCGTGAAACGTCCGACTGATACCCGCTTGTGACGAAGCGACCCGAAACATGGCGAATCGTCATGTCTTTATATACCCCCACAGGGGGAAGGCGGCGGCGAGGAGTCAGAGATGAGCGCAACCACGGAACCCTCGACGGACAAGGAGACGCGACTTCGGAACTACCTCCGGCGTCGCGCCGAGGACGGCGAGGTGTACGTCAAGAGCAAGTTCATCGCGGACGACGTCGGCCTCTCGCCCAAGGAGATCGGCGCGCTGATGGTCAAGCTCCGCGAGTCCGCCTCCGACATCGAGATCGAGAAGTGGTCGTACACCTCCGCGACCACCTGGCGCATCACGCGCGCCTGAGTGTCCCCACCGACGACGGCCCGCACCCCGACGGCACCCACCCCGTCGGCATCCACCCCGTCGGCACCCACCCCGTCGGCATCCACCCCGACTGCCACTGACCGGGTCCGGCCTGCCACCGCTCCGTCGACCAGCGCCGACCTGCACCGACGGCGTCGAGCCGTGCCGACCCACGGCGACCTGGACCAGTTCTCTGGATGAGCGATCTCTCCTGTGCGAGCCATTGCCGCCGATACCCCACCCTCCCCCGGTGTGCGAGACGCCGATATCCGACCAGCCGCTGGCGCGCGAGACGCCGATATCCGACCAGCCTCGGCCGAACGAGCGCCACTGATCCCGGAATCCAACCCGCTGAGCCACATAGGGATCGACCGATATACACACGTTCGAGCATCGTGTTCGTCCACATCGAGCAGGGACGCCGGGACCCGCGCCAACCTGGAGGCATCACACGGGGTCGGGGGGCCGCCGACGTGAGCCAGCCTCCCGGGGCCGCTGTCAGGGGATTTATCCCCGGTGAATCCGTTCGGGATGGTGATGGACACCGGCGACCCTGACGCGGCCCCGGACCCCGAGCCGCGGACCGCCCGGGGCCACGGAGGGCCGCCGCCGGAGGAGCTCGTCCCCGCGTTCGCGGTCACGGACGTCGAGGCAGACGGGGATCGGCTCGTCTACTACGGGGAGCCACAGATCGACTACGGTCGCCTGGAGCGACAGCTGTGGCCCCTGTTCCGCGAGTACGGCTACGAGGTCCGCCTCGACGTGGTGGTCGACGGCGAGCCGGACCCGATCACCGGCGTCCAGATCACCGAGCGGAGACCCGCGCTGGTGGCCGAACGGCGACGGGTCGGTCTCCAGGGAATCCCCTGGACGAACGTCGTGATGTTCGTCGCCACGGTGCTGACGACGCTGTACGCCGGGACCATGTGGTACTACCAGCCGGTCGAGGGGCCGCTGGACCTCCTCGCCGGCTGGCCGTTCGCGCTGGCGGTCCTCGGCGTGCTCGGGATCCACGAGCTCGGCCACTACGCGCTGTCGCGGTACCACGACGTCCAGGCCAGCCTCCCGTACTTCATCCCCGTCCCGACGTTCATCGGCACCTTCGGCGCCGTGATCAAGATGGAGGGCCGGATCCCCGACCGACGCGCCCTCTTCGACATCGGGGTGGCGGGTCCGCTGGCGGGACTGGTCGCGGCGATCGTCGTCGCCGTCGTGGGGCTGCATCTCGACCCGGTGACGGTCCCCGATCGCGTCCTCGAGAGCGAGCACGCGATCGAGCTCCAGCTCGGCTACCCGCCGCTGTTGACCTTCCTGGCGTGGGCGACCGGCCAGCAGCTGTCGTACGCCGACCCGGCGGTCGCGGCGAACCCGGTGGTCTTCGGCGCCTGGGTCGGCCTGTTCGTGACGTTCCTCAACCTGATCCCGGTGGGCCAGCTCGACGGCGGCCACATCGTCCGCGCGATGGTCGGCGAGCGCGCCGAGACCGTCGCCGCGCTCGTGCCCGGCCTCCTCTTCGGTCTCGCCGCCTACCTCTACCTCTGGGGGGACGTGAGCGCGAACGCGCCGATCCTGTGGACCTTCTGGGGCCTCGTGGCCCTCGGGCTCGCGTACGTGGGCTCGGCCCGGCCCGTCTTCGACGAGCCGCTGGACCGACGGCGGATCGCCGTCGGCGTCCTCACCTTCGTCCTGGGCGCGCTCTGCTTCACGCCGGTCCCGATCGAGATCGTCGGCTGAAGGCGGCGGCTCGTGCGCCCGACCGAGACGGCTCACGGTGGTCCTCAGTGGGTATAGCCGCGATCGGGGAGCGGCTCGCCGTCGAGGCGCACGCCCCGGTCGGCCCCGGCCACCTCGCCCACGCGGGTGATCTCGACCGTCGACGCCTCCCGGACCTCCGGGAGCGAGCCGGCGGGGACGGTGAAGACGAGCTCGAAGTCCTCGCCGAAGTGGACGGCGAGTTCGTGGCGCTCCGCCCGGTCGGCGGCCACCTCCTCGACCGCCGGATCGACAGGGATGGCGTCCGCCTCTACGTCGAAGCCGCAGTCGCTGGCGTCCCCCAGCTGGTGGAGCGAGCGGGCGAGGCCGTCACTGGAGTCCATCATGGCGGTTGCGTGCGGGACGAGCGCCCGACCGGTGGCGACCCGTGGCGGGAAGCGGAAGAGGTCGTTCGCCCGGTCGACCGCGCCCTCCTCGAACAGCCGGATCGCGGCGCCGCTGCGGCCGAATGTCCCAGTCACGCACAGCGCCTCGCCAGCCGAGGCGCCCGACCGGAGGACGGGCGCCTGCGCCCCCATCCTCCCCAGCGCCGTCGTGGCGACGGTGAACTCCGCGTGCGCGTCGAGGTCGCCACCCACGTACTCGGCGCCCACGGACTCGCAGACGTCGAGACATCCCCGAACGAAGTCCTCTAGCTCGGACTCGTGGAACGCCGGGGCCGCGTAGACGGCCAGCGCCGCGACCGCCTCGGCGCCCATCGC
>SLIW01000201.1 GCA_007135435.1 Natronomonas sp. | reverse complement strand
CGAGATCGAGGCCGCCGACGTGGTCGCGGCCATCCGCTCGGGCGACACCGACATCCGCGGCCACCGGGCGTCGCTGCAGCGCGCGAGCGGCCACTACGCCAAGGCCGCCGCCCGGAAGACCGCCTGGGGGATGAAGACGGCGCTCAGGAAGAGCGGGGGCAGCGCACGCCGCGCGTCGACGATCGCGCTGCCGTTCTCCGGGCGCCGGTGAGGGTTGCGGTGAAGGGGCACCGGTGAGGGCGGGAACTGCCATCCGGGGTGGGGTGGCCCACTCCTTTCCGGCCCACTCCTTTCCGGTCCACTCCTGACCGGTCCACTCCTGACCGGTCCACTCCTGCCCGGCTCACTCCTGCCCGGCTCACTCCTGCCCGGCCCGCTCGCGGCCCCGACCGGCTCACTCCAGGAGCCGTCGGAGCCGCCGCTCGCCCCGCTGGGTGCCCTTGAGGACGAGGCGGTCGCCGGCGCGGATCGTGGTCCCGTCGTCCGGGGCGTACGTCCAGTCGTCGTCGCGGTGCAGGGCGAGGACCGTCATCCCCGTCTCCACCTCGTGTTCGAGCGCGCCGATGGTCTCGCCGACCAGGCCGTCCTCGTCGACCTCGAGGCTCGTGATGACCTCCTTGCTCTCGGCGATGGCCTGCGCGAACACCGGGTGGAGCTCCACCTCGCGGAAGACGACCTCGGCGACGTCGAGCGCCGCGGCGCAGATGACCTCCGCGGCGACGGCGATGTGGAACAGTCCCCGGAGGCTGTCGCCGTCGGCGGCACCCGATCGCTCGACCGCCGCGACGACCCAGCGCTCGAGTTCCTCGCGGAGCTCGGTGGCCCGCCGCTCGAGCACCCGGACCTCGCCGGCCATGCCGTCGCTGTCGTACAGGGCGGCGCCGTAGGCCAGTCCGATGGCGAGCTCGGAGACGTTCTTCAGCTCGATGATCGTCTCGATGGCCCGCTCGACGTCCGCGTCCGTCCACGTCTCTGGCGGCTCGTAGGCCTCGCCGGTCATGTCCGCGTAGGCCTCCTCGATCCCCGTGGTCGGTCCCCGCGCGAAGACGACGTCGCCGGCCAGGAGCTGGTCGCCGCCGTCGGGGGCGAACACCCACTCGGTGTCCCGGCGGACGGCGATGACGCGGACCCCCTCGTCGACGTCGAGCTCGAGGTCCTGGAGCGTCTTGCCGGCCAGCGGCGAGTCCCCGGCGACCCGGGCGCGGACGAACCGCTCGTGGGCGTCCGGCTGGGCGCGGAACGCCGGCGGGATGCCCAGTTCGTGCAGCGCGACGCGGGCGATGTCCGCCGCCGCCTGCGTCACGACGACGGCGCCGTCGACCACCTGGAAGATCCCGACCAGCCGCTCGGCGTCGGTCGTGTTCTTCGCCGCCAGCATCAGCGCGATCCGCGCGTGGTACTGCAGGAAGCTGGCGCGGGACTCCAGGTCGACGACCTCGCGGGCCAGCTCGGGGCTGTCGAACAGCACCGCCGAGTACGCCAGATCGACCGCCAGCTCCGAGGAGTCCTTCAGCTCGACGAGCGTCTCGCGGATGTTCTGCGGCCGGTACTCGATCTCTCGCATGCCGTCCGAGAGGCGGGTCGCACCCAAAAAGGTGTGCGTGACGGGGACAGCCCGCAGCCAGGGACCTCGGCGATCGACCGGACCGGGCCGTCGTCGGTTGCCGGGACGACTGACTGGGCGTGTCGTCCGGCTACCGATCGTCCGGCCGGAACTCCCGACTGTCGGGCCCCGCGCCCTCGAACGCCGGTGGACGCCGCTGGCCGCGGTCGGCGTGGAGGAACACGACGCCCCGTCCGATGTCGCTGGCGACGGTGACGCTGCGGGTCAGGTCACAGGTCCAGAACGACGACCCCTCGGGGCGGTACCGGTAGCGCTTCTCCGGCTTCGCGGGGTCGGTGACGTCGTGGACCTGGATCCCGCCGTCGTACCAGGTGGTGTGGATGCGGTTCGCGGTCACGTCGAAGTTGTGCGCGGTCCGGAACCGGTCGACGTCCGGCGGGAGGATGGTCGCGACCCGTTCGGTGTCGTCGAGGTCCGAGATGTCGTACACCCAGACCGGACCGTAGTCCTCCCGGCCGGGGTCGTCCATGACGACCCCCGGGAAGGTCTCGGCGCCGACGTAGAGGTGGTCGCCATCCGGCGACGGCTGGACGTAGTGGTGGTTTCCGGGGAGGGCGAGCAGACGTTCGGCGTAGTCCTCTGGCGTCGGCTGGACGTCGGCGTCTTCGGTCTCGCCGACGGCTCCCACCTCGACCGGGTCCGAGGGGTCGCTCACGTCGAGGATCCGCGTGCCGGCGTTCCAGTATGCGAGGTACGCCAGGTCGTCCTGGACGTAGACGTCGTGGGTGAAGTTCACCGACAGCTCCTCGTGTTCGAGCTCGGGGTGTTCGTCCTCGACGCGCCACTCGGCGAGCTCGGTCGGGTCGGAAGGGTCGCTCAGATCGAGGATCCGCAGGGCGCTGTCGTCGAACGGGACGTGCCGGCACAGGTACGCCACCTCGCCGTCGAGGTAGTGGTTGTGGATGCCCGCGGGGAGCTCGATCCAGGTGCTCAGCCGCTCGGGATCGGTCGGGTCACTCACGTCGACGACGTGGGTGCCGATCACCTCCGCCGGGTCCTCGTCCTCGCCGGCCCACTGGCTGCTGATGACCAGCAGGTCGCCGTCGACCTTCACGTCCCAGATGCCCTCGCCGGGCAACTCGATGTCGGCGACGACCTCCGGTCGGCCGGGGTTCCGCCAGTCGATCACGGCCAACCCCCGGTCGTTCGTCGCCACGTACGCGTAGCGGCCCTGCGTGGTCACCTGGCGGGCGCCCGGGGTCTCCGCCTCGCCCAGGAGGCGGAGTTCGCCCCGGTCGGCGCCGCGGCCAGGCCCGTCGGCCGCCGCCGACGCGACGGCGCCGACCCCCACAGTCCCGGCGACACCGAGTCCCTTCAGCACTGTCCGCCTCCGTCGTGAGAGTTCGCTCCGTGTCATGGTACTCCCTCCGTCCACCGGAGGGGTCTATGCATCCGAGGCGAGACGACTTAATTTTACGTCGACTAACTATATTCAATAGTCGTATTACTCATTACCGCCCGACACCGACACCGCCCGAGTGTGAACGTCCCTGGCGCTCCGGACCGG
>SLIW01000487.1 GCA_007135435.1 Natronomonas sp. | reverse complement strand
TTCGTCGTCGTCGCGACGCAGAACCCCGTCGAACAGGAGGGGACGTTCCCGTTGCCCGAGGCACAGCTCGACCGCTTCGCCGTGAAGACCGCGATGGGCTACCCCGACCTGGCCGGCGAGGAGGAGCTGCTCCGCCGGCGGGCGGGCCGACGCGAGCGGAGTCCCGCGGTCGACCCGGTGGTCGACGCGGAGACGGTGGCGGCCCTCCGGGAGGTCCCCGAGGAGGTCCGCGTGGACGACGACGTGCTCACCTACATCGCCCGGCTCGGTCGGGCCACCCGGGAGGACCACCGCGTCCAGGTGGGCGTCTCGCCGCGGGGGATCCAGCGGCTGTTCGAGGCGGCCCGCGCCCAGGCGGTCGTCGACGGCCGCGGGTTCGTCACCCCGGACACGGTCGCCGCGGTGGCCGTCCCGGTGTGCGCCCACCGGCTCGTGCTGACCGCCGAGGCGGCAGTCTCCGGCGTCGAGAAGGCCACGGTCGTCGAGGACGCCCTCGAGTCGGTACCCGTGCCGACCGTCGAACGGGAGTGAGTAGCGCGGTTCTCCACCGTATTCGGGACGGACGGCGATCCGCGTCCCCCCGATGCCGGGACGGTCTCTTATTTAAAAGATTGTCATAACAGTCCCCGTCCTGATTCCTGAGCGACACTAACCGTCCGCAATGCGCGACCGTCGAGGTACCAGCAGTGACTGATGGAGAGCCTGCCGAGGGGAACGACGTCTCCTCGGCGGGCGCGACCGACGCGATGGGGGACCGGCCAACGCCGGACGAACCCGGTGCAGCGCCGGACGAACCCGGATCGAGACGTGGCGCGGCGGTCTGTGTGGCCTGCGGGGCCGCCTACGCCGTGGAGCGGTGCGCCGACGGGCGGGTGATCCCGATCGGCAGCCGGACCGGATGCCGCTGTGGCTCCGACGAGTTCCGGCTCCTCTGAGGTAGGTCCGGGGTTCCACGGCGAACCGAGACTGGTCGGTCTCGCTCACCACCCGTTCGGCCACCTCGACTCGAGTGACTACCGCGATCGCCACTCGCCGCCGAGCCCGGCCAGCAGCGCGACCGCCCCGAGGAGGAGGAAGACGAGCGCCGTCGCGGGTCGCCCGCCGCCGGCCGCCAGGAACGCCCCGAAGGCGACCGCCGCCGCGCCGGTCGCGAGGCCGAGCGAGCCGACGGCGTGGACCAGCTCGTTGCGGGCCGTGGGGGCCTCGCGGCCGACCTGACGGCCGAGCTCGAGCCCGTGGTCCGCGACGTCCCAGGCGACGACCGCGCAGACGGCGGCCGTGACGAGCGACCCCGCGCCGGCCCCTGTCACGCCCCCGGCGGCGATCGCGAGGACGTACCACCCTGCGGCGGCGGTACAGAGCCGGAGCGACCTGACCGCGAGCGCACTCGCGAGGAGGGCGACCGCGACGAGGCCCGCGGCGCCGGCGAGCGGTGACCCGACCGCGAGCGCCAGGACGGCCAGCACGCCCGCGGCGAGCGCCAGGGACACGGAGAGTAGCGGCGCCGCGGGGGTCGGCTCGACGTCGTGCTCAGGCCGGTCGACGCTCCCGTCGTGGTCTGTGTGAGCGGGATGCGCATCGTCCGCGTCGACCACCACCGTCTCGCCCCGATGGCCCCCGATCAGACGCCGGATCCCCGTCCCTCGGACACCGAGGGCTGCTCGCGCGTCCGCGTTCCGGCTCGCGGTGGTTCCTGGGTCCAGCTCGGTCCCGTCCTCCTCGCTGGTGCTCACCGCCACCACCGCCTGGAGGCCCGGTCGGCGGCGACGGCGAACGGCTCGTCGGGTCGCCAGTCGACCACCCGGACGCCGGCCGTCCGGAGCTCGGCGAGCCGGAGGCGTCGCTCGACGGCCGCGAGCTCGGTCCCCGGGGTCCCGTCGGTGGTCGCGTCGGGCGAGACGACCGTCACGAGGTGGCCCAGCGCGTCGAGCCGGCGGGCCAGCCGCACCGGCGGGTCGTCGACGAGCGGGGTGAAGAATAGCAGCTGCGCGTCGGCGGGCAGCCGGCGGCGGAACCGGCGCCGCCACAGGGTCGGCGAGAAGCCCCGGTCGGGCTCCGGTGGTGGCGTCGGTCCGAGGGCCTCCGCGGTCCCGAACGCCTCCCGGAGCCGCGCGCGGTGGGCAGCCCCGCTGCCCGGGGCGTGCCAGCACGGGAGCGGCGAGAACGCGGCGACCCCGACCTGGTCGCCGTCCGAGAGGAGGACGTCGGCCAGTCGGCCGCCGCCCTCGACGCTCCGCTCGACCGCGTTCTCCGCGGCGGGCGCCGGGGCGACGTACGCCTCGGGACGCGCGTCGATCAGCACGACCACCGTCGCCGCGCGCTCCTCGCGGAGCTGCAACGTCGCCAGCCCGCCGGCCCCCGCGGCGCGGCTGGACCGGGCGGCCCGCTTCCAGTCGACCCGCGAGAGGGGGTCGCCGCGGCGGTACTCCCGGACGGCGTAGAACTCGACGCCCGACCCGCCGACGTCCGTGGGGACCCGACCGGCGAACGGCGTCGTCAGCCCTCGGAGCGGCAGGTCGGCGACGCCCTCGAACGACGGGACACACCGGATCGACGTCCCGGCGTCGACCCGCGTCTCCCGCTCGTCGGCCCCGACCGGATCGCGCGTGATCGCCACCAGCGGCTCCCACTCGTGGCGCCCGCGGGTGGCGCGAACGGCGTAGTCGAAGGTCGTCGACTCCCCGGGACGGAGCGCGGTCGCACACCGGGCCGGGCCGTCGACGACCTCCAGCCCGCCGGGGACGCCGTCGACGAGCCGCAGGTCCGCCAGCGGTCCTCCCTCGTTCGTGACGGTCACGGTGACCCGGACATCGTCGCCCGGGTCGGGCGATGCGTCGTCGACGGCGCGCTCGACCGCCAGCGAGGGCGACGGGGCGGAGGTTCCCGCGCGGACGGCGAGGAAGCCGGCGACGACGGTCCCGGCGACGAGGAGCCCCGGTGAGCGGACCACGACCCCGACGCCGATCACGAAGAGGGCCGCCCCGGCGGCCCCGACCCAGCGGCCGGTCGCCGTCACGGCCGGGTCCCTCCACGGTCGACGGTGCGGCGTGTGCTCCTCGAGTCGGTGATCACGCCTCGCCGACCTCCCGGATGGCGCCCAGCGCCCGCCGGGCGGCGCGCTCGGCGGCCGAC
>SLIW01000296.1 GCA_007135435.1 Natronomonas sp. | reverse complement strand
TCGAAGGCGTCCTTCGGCTGCCCCGCGCGGTCGAGCACCTCGTCGCCGACGAGGATCGGGCAGTCGACGCGGAGGGCGATGGCGATGGCGTCGCTGGGGCGGGCGTCGAAGACGACCTCGCGGCGCTCGCCGCCGACGTACTGCTCGGCGTCGATCTTCGCGAGGAAGGTGCTCTCCGAGAGGTCGTCGATGCGGATGCGGTCGATGGCGCCCCCGAACTCGGTGAGCATCTCCACGAAGAGGTCGTGGGTCAGCGGTCGCTCGAAGGGCTGGCCCTCCAGGGCGTGGGAGATGGACTTCGCCTGGTCGGCGCTGATGAAGATCGGGACGGCCTCCTCGCGGGCGTGGAGGATGACGACCGGCGCGCCCTGGTCGCCACCCTCGTCGACGCTGATACCGAGGCCGTGGACCTGCGCCTCGTGTGCCATTGTATGTGAGTCGGGGAAGCGACACCAAAGGTTTTCGCCCGCCGGCCATCCCCGACCGAAGATCCCTGACCGAAGATTCCTGACCGAAGATTCCTGACCGACGATCCCCGGCCGACGGATCGGTCGGATCCCCCGGAGGCTTTTTCGACCGGACGACCGACCGGCCCGTATGGGATACGTGGTGGCGCTGAAGCCCTCGGCGCGGCGGGCAAGCGCCGCCGTCGGCGAGTGGGTGGCCGCCGAGGGACCCCACCGGCGGTTCGAATCGAAGGCCCTCGCCCGGGAGTGGGCCCGGGAGGTGAGCCCCCAGGGACGGACCCTGTGGGTCCAGGACGCCCACCCGCTCGACGAGGGGCCGGCCGACGGCTACCTGCTCGCACGGGCCAGCCGCCGCCGCGACCTCGAGGAGGAACCGCCGGGGGAACAGCGCGCCCTCTCGGAGCTCTGATACGGACCGTTGTAATTCGTCACCGCCGTGTCGAAACGGATCGGTCGTCTGGGACCGCGGATCATCCACTCGTCGATGGCCCGGCCGTAAATGGTTACAACGGTCCGTATGAGGCGGCGGCGGATCGCCGCGTGGCCCCCGCGGCTTTATGCCCCGCGCTCCGCTCTCGCGGGTATGGATTCCGTCGGCACCGGCCTGGCAACGATCGACTGGAACGACGGGCGGGCTGACGTCTCCCTCGCCCGCCCGGCGAAGCGCAACGCGATGACCGTCGACCTCATGCGCGACCTGACGCGGGCGTTCGAGCGCGTCGACGACGCCGAGGACGTCCGCGCGGTCACGCTGCTCGGCGAGGGCCCGGTCTTCTGTGCGGGGATGGACCTGCACATGATGCGCGAGCGGGTCGAGCCGGACGCCGACGTCGAGCGGGACGTCTTCCCCGAACTGCTCGCGGCCATCGAGACGGCCCGCCAGCCGGTGGTCGTCGGGATCAAGCGGGCGGCGCCGGCGGGCGCGTTCGAGCTCACGCTCCCCTGTGACTTCCGCGTCATCGGCCGCGACGCCACCTACGGCGTCATCGAGGTGACGCTCGGGACGTTCCCCCACGGCGGTGCGACCCAGCGGCTCCCCCGGTTGATCGGGCTCTCGAAGGCGAAGGAACTCGTCCTCACCGGCGAGTTCATCGATCCCGAGGAGGCCCTCGCCTGCGGGCTGGTCCACGAGGTCTGCGAGCCCGACGCGGTGGACGACCGCGCGCGGGCGTTCGCCGACCGACTCTGCGAGAACGCCCCGCTCGGGCTCCGGAACGCCAAGCGGGCGCTGAACGCCGCACTGGAGACGCCGCTGCCGCAGGGACTCGAACTCGAGCGGTCGCTCGGCCGCGAGCTCGACGACACCCACGACTACCGCGAGGGGTTCGAGGCGCGCCTCGAGGACCGCGAGCCCGAGTTCCGCGGGGAGTAGCGACGGTCACTCCGGACGCCACCCGCGGCGACTGGTCGCACCCGTTGGTCCGTCACAAGTCGCAGTCGAAACTCACAGGTCGCAGTCGAAACACCAGAACGCCTCCCGCAGCCGCTCGTACCGCGTCGGTCCGATGCCGCGGACCTCGAGGAGTTCGCGCAGGTCGCAGTAGGGCCGGTTGCGCTGGATCCGCTCGAAGAGCGTCTCCCCGAATCCCGGCAACGCGACGACCCGGTCGGCGGGAACCAGGTTGATCTCCCGCCGCAGCTCCTCCCATTTCGGGTCGCCCGCCCAGACCCGGTCGTCCTCGAGGGCCCGTTCGTGCGCCTCCTCCACCCCGTAACCCCGTCCCCGGTACCTGATCTCGTTGAGCTCGTGAGTGAGGACGTACCGCTCGTAGGGTCGCAGGAGTTCGCTGAGCCACACCTCGTTCAGCGGGACGCCCTCACGGCGGGCGGCCGGTGGCGCGATCACCTCGCCGTCGTACTCGACGCGGTAGAACGCGTTGTACTCGGCCATCCGCTCGTGGGGCTTGTAGACGACCTCGTAGCCCAGCGCCTCCATCTCGGCCCGCGGGTCGGGTCGACCTAGCTGGTCGGAGGGCATACGCGAGGGGCGCCGAGGGTCGGTATTAGTCGTTGCGGTGGATCCGACGTCGGCGGCGGGGTCGATCCTGCAGTGGGGTCGATGCCTGCGGTAGGCACGAGGCGTTCGAGACGCATCTGCGGGAGAACGGTAGCGTCGACGGGACGATTCGAACCGACGGAAGACGGTCCTACTCGGCCTCGCTCGTCTCGCGGTCACGCCGCTCGCTCGGCCTCCGGAAGCTGCGTCTTCCATGGTTCAGCTCACCCGCGGCGTTCACTGCTCACGCGAGTCGAGCAGGCATCGCGTTTCTCGCGGCTACGCCGCTCGACGTTCCGAAGTGCTCCCGTCGGTCGCCTCTCGCGATCACTCGGCACTGCTCGACGGGTGGTCGCGGGAGAAGCGCCGAGGGTGCGATTTGAACGCACGTGTCCTCTCGGACAGTTGCTCTCGAAGCAACCGCCTTGGCCGGGCTAGGCTACCTCGGCTCGTCAGTAGGTCCGTCGCTGTCGACTTTATGGGTTTCGATACATCCGGCCCCACCCCGTCCGCGGGCGGAGATCGAACGGCCGATCCGCCCGTCGGATCGCTCGTCGGATCGCCCGGCGGGTCTCCACCCCATGGACGGCGGCCGAAGAGCAAAGTCGCTCGCCCCCGTCGGTCGGGGTATGACGCTACTCGTCCCCTACGACGGTTCGGACCTCTCGGACGC
>SLIW01000054.1 GCA_007135435.1 Natronomonas sp. | reverse complement strand
CGACGGCGTCGTGCTGGTGGTGCCGGGCGAGGAAGGCCGGGAGGCACTGCGGGAGGTGACGGGCATCGACGCGATGGACTTCGCCCGCCGTGCCATGGAGACCGACGGCCGGATCGACCGCGACTGTGCCGGCGGGACGTGTCCCGAAGCCGACGACGCTGATCCGGACGGAGGTGGAGGTTCGGCGGGGGATTCCTCGACCGACGGCGCGCACTATCCGACCGTTATCTTCGCGTTCGCCGAGCCCCGGAACGAGGCCGTCGGCGGTCTCTACGCCGAGGGGGACGTCGTCCACGGCTACGCGGCCTGCAACTGTGGGACGGCGTACTCGGAGAAGTGGACCGCCGAGTGAAGAGCCGAGCGAGAGACGATCGAGACCGTCAATCACCACCAGCGATCTGATCGGGCCGCCGAGGACCCGGTCCAGTCGTCGGCGTTCGGGTGGTGGAACCGGCGGACGCGAGGTGACTGTCCTCCCCCCGTCTGCGTGGTTCACTTTCGCTTCGCGGCGCGTTTTTAACCGCGACGGGACCGAACGGCCGGCCATGAGCCAGGCGACACTCGACGACGACGAGCTCTTCGACGAGGCGGCCAGCGAGATGCGCGAGGACGTCGAATCCAGCCTCGCGTCGGCCAGGGCGGCCCTCCCGGCTGCCGACGAGGTCTGGGACGTCGAGGCCGACAACACCCTCGGGGTGCTCAACGCGCTGAAGGGCGCCCTCGACACTGGGGACGCCGAGTCGCACCTCCGGGACGCCAAGAAGTGGTTCGCCATGGGCGCCAAGGCGGACGCCTTCGACGACGCCGAGGACCTCGAAGCGGAGATCGAGGACGTCGAGGCGCTCCTGGGATCCATCGTCGACGCCCACGAGCGGGTCAGCACGCTCGCCTCGACGATCCCGGAGCTACGCGGGTCGCTCGAGGACGCCCACGCCGACGCCGGGGCGGACGACGGAGCCGACGAAGAGGAAGAAGAGGAAGAAGAGTAACAGGAGATACGAATAGCGCGGACAGAGCGTAGAGCGCTGACGGTCCGCGGTCCTCAGAGTGGTCGTTCCGCGACGGCCTCGAGGAGTTCCGCCAGTGCGGTCGCCGCCTCCTCGAGCAGCTCCCGTCCGAGCGCCGCGTCGCCGTCGCGTGGGTCGCCGACGACACCGCTGTCGGTGAACTCCGACGAGTCGTGTGCCAGGTTCGTGCCGTGGAGCCACTCGCCCCACGAGGAGGCGGCGCCCGCGGCGGCCTCCTCGGTCCGCTCCTCGCGGACGAGCTCGGGGTGGAGGTGGCGTATCAGGGACGTCTCCGCGGGACCGGCGTGACCGAGGTCGGGGAACTCGACCGCGTCGAACCAGGTGAACTGGACCGCGTACGCGGGGCCGTCGCGGCTGAGATCGCCGCACAGCTCCCGCAGGGCGTCCGCGTTGCCGCCGTGGCCGTTGACGACGACGGCCCGGTCGAACCCGTGGAAGGCCAGGCTCTCGAGGGTCTCCCGGACGTAGGCGCGGAAGGTGTCCGCGGAGACCCAGAGCGTCCCGTCGAAGGCGCGGTGCTCCGCGGCGATCCCGACCGGGATCGTGGGCCCCACGACCGCCTCGCCGTCTGTCGCCTCGGCGAACCGGTCGGCGCCCGCGGCGGCGATGGCCTCGGCGGTCAGCCAGTCGAGCCCGAGCGGCGCGTGCGGGCCGTGCTGCTCCGTGCTGCCGACGGGGAGCACCGCCAGGTCCACGTCGGCGTCCCGGACGTCCGTCCACGACGATTCGGCGAGCTGCATACGCCGCCATCGCGGCGCTGGGGCTTGTATCCGGTGGTCGCGAGCGCTCGTGGCGGTCGGCAGCGACCGTGGGGCTGGCGAGCGATCGTGGTGGTCCTCAGCGCTCGTCGTCCTGATTCTGTCGCTTCGGGCCACCCAGGACCGTCGATACAGCCCTGCGACCAGGCGATCGAAGCGATCAACAGGAAACTATCAGCGGGAAACGATCAGCAGGAAACGATCAGCAGGAAACGATCAGCAGGAAACGATCAGCAGGAAACGATCAGCAGGAAACGATAAGTGAACAAGTGATCAGCGAGGAATAGATCGGCGTCGTGAGAAGTGACCTGCCGGGCCGGTGCCCATCGGGTCGACGGGTCGCAGCTACGCGATGAGGAGCTCCTCGCCGCGTTCGACCCGCACGGTGCAGGGCGGCGAGATCTTGTTGTAGGCGCGGCGGAGCGCGTCCTTGGCGACGTCGGCGTCCTCGGGGTGACACCAGACGGTGAACAGCCGATCGCCGGCGTGCATGCGGGCGGCGGTGCCGACGATCTTGCCGAACGACTGGCGCATCCCGTCGGAGACGCGGTCGGCGCCGGCGCCGGTCGCCTGCTTGTTCTCGCGGAGCACCTGGTGGGGGAACCGCCGGAGGATCATCTTGTAGTCGCCGCCCTCGCCGAGCTCCTTCAGGAGCCGCCGGTTGGCGGACAGCCGGGCGGCCTCGAGCGAGCCGTGGCGGATCTGGACGTCCTCGTCGACGATCAGCGAGATCTGGATATCGTAGTCGTCCTCGTCGGCGTCGATGTTGCCCATCTTGTACTGGGCCACCTTCGAGCCGGGGATCCCCGTGATGTACTCGCGTCGGGTGTACGAGGGCTTGTCGATGTCCCGATACATCGAGGCGGGCTTGTCACTCATGGTACCCGAACGGATGGCGAGTTCGCGGATAAAGGCTTCGAACCGTGGCGTACGTGGGGCCAACTGACGGGGTCGCTGGGGCCGGATCAAGGCGTTGACCACCCGGCCTGCCGACAAACTGGGGCGGATAGCCGGAGGCATGGTCACCCGGTCGGTTGGCGTCCACTGAGTCAGCGTGCGTGGCGAGACGCGGCTCGGCGCTGCCTGAACGCGGAGGCGTTGGCCGTCGGAGGGTCTCCTCCGTGAGACAGGGCTCGACCGCCGCCACGGGGATAGCCACCGAAGCGGCAGGGAGCGACGGCTGATCGACACGACGGGAGTGGAGGGTGGGTCGCTGGGATACCGGCGTTTGCTCACGACCGCGACATCGGCGAGCGCGTCCAGTTAACTTGCCCGGGAGGGATGGAGGGGTATGGACGGGACGACCGCGTTCGTGACCGGAGCGAGTCAGGGGATCGGACGGCAGATCGCGAT
>SLIW01000100.1 GCA_007135435.1 Natronomonas sp. | reverse complement strand
GGTTCTAGCGGGTACGGACGAATATCGATGCACAGCGGCAACCACGGGTTGATCTGTCGGTCGTGCGGGAACGAATCAGATCTCGGTGCCATCCGTGACGGGTCGGCGAAGACCGGGGTAGGCGAGACAGTCCTGCGCTGTCCAGTCTGCGGCAGTGATGCGTTCGGTATCTGAGCGCTCCGTGGAGTCGACCTCGAGCGTTGCAATCCACGTTCAATCCACGTCGACCAGACGTATGCGGCGAAATCCTCGGCGATTCGGTGTCGCTAGCACCGATCCCGCTGCTCGCAATGTTGTGGTTCGTCGTGAGTCGTCGCTAGGGTACAGACCGCTCGGCGATCCCGCGAACAGCGATCATCGGGAATCACCGGCCCGTTTTATGACCGAGCCACCCGAATCGTTGCCCATGGACCCCGAGAAACTGCGGTCCGAGCTGGAGGAGGCAGGCGAGGTCATGGTGGCCGTCGAGGAGTTCGAGACGCCGCTCGAGCTCCACCGTCACGACACCGAGATCGGTGACGAGGTCGTCACGCTCGAGCTGGCGGACGGCACGCTCACGTTCACGGTCGACTCGGTCGTCGGTTACTGGAGGCACTACCACAGCCTGGGTGACTACGACCTGGACTGATCGCCGAAGCGGGCGGGTGACCGACCGATCACCCACCACAGAGTCGTCCAACCATGGGGTCGACCAACCACTGGCTTGACCCACCACACCATATGATCGACTGTTCACCGATCGGAAGCGTCGAGACCCCGTTCGAGTCCCTTGCCGAGGCGCCGCGGCAGGGTCACCTGACGGACGCGGTGGGGGTCATCGAGCTCGAACCGCGGTACGAGCCCGGCCTGAGCGGGATGTCCTCCGGCCACACCGTCGACGTCGTCTGGTTCGCCCACGTCGCCGACCGGGAGGTGCTCCAGGTGGACCGGGACGGCCCACGAGGCGTGTTCACCACCCGGTCCCAGGATCGTCCCAACCCCATCTGCGTCACCCGTTGTACGGTCCTCGCCGTCGACGGACCGCGGATCCGCGTCGAAGGGGTCGACATGCTGGACGGCTCGCCGGTCATCGACCTGAAGGCGCCGTTGGACGTCGGTCCGTGAGGGACCCGTCGGAAGTGGACGTCCAAGACGACCTCGGGACGTCCCTGCGGTGACGGTCCCCCGTCCAGGTCGTCCCGACCGACGATCCGTCGAGCCGGCGTTGGAAGCGGGCCCCACAGATCCGGCGTCGGCTTACTTTCGGGTGAAACCGCCGGGACCGTCCACGATCGCCAGAGACCCGCGTGTCCCGCCGGATCGCCGACCGGCGAAGCATGAACGAACGAATGGGGAGACCGCCTCGAGCGGAGAGACCGCCTCGAGCGACGGCCGACGACCCCCATATATGGACCGCGATGTCCCGCCGGGTGGGATTCCGAGTAATTGCTTACGGTATGCGCCAGGAAGGTTCGAACGTCATGGCCACTCCGACGCACCCGTCGCCGTCCGCGGAGTACCTGCGAGCGACCCTCTGGGTCGAGCCGAGCCCGGAGGGTGGGTGTGGCGTGGTCGGGCTCGACGAGCGGCCCGAGCAGGTCACGCAGAACCTCGTCTCGGGGACGAGCGCCGGACCCGGGCCCAGGCGGGACTGCTGTGCGGAGGTCACCGTCTCCGGCGAGGGATCGAGTCAGTTCCTGAAGCGGCGGACCGACAGCAGCTGCATCTGTCCGGTCTTCTCCGAGCACGACTGCGTCGCGACCATCGACGGCGTCGAGGACGGCCAGTTCGTCGTCTCGCTGTCGGTCCCGGGCCGGGAGGAGCTGGCCTCGATCGTCGAGGCCCTCCGGGAGCGCGGGGCGACGCCCCGGTTACACCGGATCACCTCCGCTCGGACGGCGCGGGGGAGTCGACTGCTGGAGCTCGAAGCGGACTCCATTACAGACAAACAACGTGAGGCGGTCGAGGTGGCCGTCGAGTCCGGGTACTACGAGCGCCCTCGACGGGCAGACCTCGGCGACCTCGCCGACCAACTCGAGGTCTCGCGATCCGCCGTCTCACAGCGACTCTCCGCCGTCGAGTCGAAGCTCGTCGACGAACTGTTCAGGGCCCAGCGGGGGTTGGAGGACACCGCCTGACACGCCCGGACACGGTTCATGGAGGGGAGTCACGACTCGACCGTCGTGGTTCGTCCCTGGAGGCGGACGTGGGTAGCCATGTCCAGCTGATGTGCTGGCGATGCAGTGGCGATATTCTGGCGATGCAGTGGCGATATTCTGGCGATGAAATGGGGAAATTCTGGCGATGAAATGGCGATCTGGGGCACCTGGTGGGACGGTCACGTGGCGGCCTTCGCCGTCTCGAAGAACGCCGCGACGTTCTCGACCGGCGTGTTCCGGTCGACACCGTGTCCCAGGTTGAGGATGTGCCCGGCGTCACCGGCGGCCTCGATCACCGCGCGTGTCCGAGCGCGGACGGCGTCCGGCTCCCCGTACAGGAGTGCCGGGTCGAGGTTCCCCTGGACCGCCACGTCGCCGAGTTCCGCACGCGCCCGTTCGATGTCCACCGTCCAGTCGAGCCCGATCACGTCGGCGCCGCTCTCCGCGAGCAGGTCGAGGTTCCCGCTCGCGTTTCGCGCGAAGATGATCGTCGGGAGGTCGACGGCGTCGACGATCTCCCGATGCAGGGGCACCAGGAACCGCCGGTAATCAGCCGGCGAGAGGAGCCCCGCGTACGTGTCGAACACCTGGATCGCGTCGGCCCCGGACGCCTCCTGGAAGGCGACGTACTCGACCAGTGCGTCGGTGAACGCGCCGAGCAACCGCTGGAAGGCGTCCGGGTGCTCTGCGCGGAGTCGCCGGACCGCGATGAACGACCGCGACGGCCTCCCCTCACAGGCGTACGCAGCGAGGGTGAACGGCCCACCGGCGAAACCCAGGACCGCAGCGTCGGTTCCCAGGGTATCCTCGAGGCGTTCGAGGAGGTCACCGACGTACCAGAGCTGTTCGCGAACGTCCCCGAGCTCGCGTCGCGTGTCGGCGGGTGACTCGACCGGGTTCTCGACGACCGGGCCGACGCCGGACTCGAGGTGATACGAGAAGCCGAGGGGCTCGAGGACCGTCAGGATGTCGGAGTACATGACGACCGCGTCCGGTCTGAAGC
>SLIW01000164.1 GCA_007135435.1 Natronomonas sp. | reverse complement strand
TCTCTGTTGGGACGGTTGGCAGGTCGTACGGTCGGGTTTCGCCGACGGTAACGTTCCCTTTTGCCACAGCACGAGCCGTTTGCGGCCCCATCTCGGCGCCTCATGGGTGACCGGCTCGGACAACCTCCGCCTGCAGGCGCCTACCGCCGCTCGACACCGACATTGGCGGTAATCCGTCCTTGTCGAGTGGGGCCGGCGTCCAAGGCTTCGCATACTTAACACCGAGGACGCCGAACCCGGAAGCAGGTCGCGGACGACGGCGGCGTAGGCGGCAGTTCGACCCCACCGCCGCACGAACCACGGCCCGGTCGGACCGCGTCACCATCCGCCGAACCGCGACACTACCCCACACAGGCCCCCACGATGGTATATCGACCGATCTCGGAGTACGGTGCCGTCGGCAACGACGACCGGTGTGCGCTCGTCGACCGCGACGGGTCGGTCGACTGGCTCTCGTTCCCGCACGTCGCCGCGCCGAGCGTCTTCGCGCGGCTGCTCGACGCGGAGGACGGCGGCCACTTCGCGGTGGCGCCCACCGGCAGCTACGACAGCGAGCAGTCCTACCGCGAGCGGACGAACGTCCTCGAGACGCGCTTCGAGACGAGCCGGGGGACGGCCACCCTCGTCGACTTCATGCCGACCACCACCGATGGTGGCGACAACCAGGGCGACCGTGACGCGGACCGAAAACGAGCGGAACTCCCCGACTATCAGCGGGCGCTCTATCGCCGCTTCAGCTGCGAGGACGGCGCGCTCACCGTCGAGGCTGACTTCAAACCGCGGTTCGACTACGCGCGGGCGGAGACGGCCGTCGAACGGGCGGACGGACGGGTCGTCGCGACCGGCGACGACGAGCGGCTCACCCTGCAGGTCGGGGGACCGCTCGAGCTCGAACCCCGCGAGGGCCGTGCCGTCGGGACGGCGACCCTCGAGGCCGACGAGACGGTCTGGTTCGTCCTCCAGTACGACCACGTCACGCCACGAACGCCGGAGGACTGCCGTCGGATCGAGGCCGCCACGACCGAGTACTGGCGCGACTGGGCGGACGGGGTCGCGTCGCGGGCCGAGGAGATCGTCGGCGACGACCCCTGGCTCGAGGAGGTCGTCCGGTCGGCACTGGTGCTCAAGCTCCTCGTCAACGAGGGGTCGGGCGCGATCTACGCCGCCCCGACGACGTCGCTCCCGGAGGAGTACGGCGACTCGCGCAACTGGGACTACCGGTACAACTGGATCCGCGACGCCAAGTTCACCGTCCAGGCGCTGTACAACCTCGGCCAGGAGGACGCCGCCCGCGAGTACTTCGAGTGGTTCCGGGAGATCTGCCACGAGGACCCCGAGGACATCCAGCCGGTCTACGGGGTCCACGGCGAGCGAGAGCTCAGCGAGTTCGAACTCGACAACCTCGCGGGCTACCGCTTCTCGGCGCCGGTACGCGTGGGGAACGCGGCCGCCGAGCAGCGCCAGCTCGACGTCTACGGCACCATCGTCCAGGGGCTCTACGAGACGCTCCTCCACGACGAGCACCTCACCGAGGAGGACTGGACGTCGGTCCGGGGGCTCGTCGACCACGTCTGCGACGTCTGGGACGAGCGGGGCGCGGGCATCTGGGAGTTCCGCGGCGAGCCCCGCCACTACGTGCACTCGAAGCTCATGTGCTGGGTCGCCGTCGACCGCGGGATCGAACTCGCGGGGTACCACGACGAGCCGATCGACACCGGACGCTGGGAGGCCGAGCGGGAGGCGATCCGGGAGGCGATCGAGGAGCGCGGCTACAGCGAGGAGGCCGGCAGCTTCGTCCAGCACTTCGAGACCGACGAGACCCTGGACGCGACCTGTCTCCTGATCCCGATCTTCGAGTTCCTGCCCCCCGACGACGACCGCGTCCAGGCGACTATCGACACCGTCCGCGAGGAGCTCATGACCGACGAGGGGCTGGTCCACCGGACGCGTGGCGAGGACGTCCCCGGCGAGGGCCGCGGGGCGTTCCTGTTCTGCTCGTTCTGGCTCGTCGACGCGCTCGTCCTCGCCGACCGGGTCGACGAGGCACGGGAGGTGTTCGGGAACGTGCTCGAGCACGTCGAGTCGCCGCCGCTGCTCCCCGAGCGGATCGCGGGGCAGACCGGCGAGTACCTCGGGAACTACCCCCAGGCGTTCAGTCACATCGGCCTCATCAACTCGGCCATCTACCTCGGCTGCGCCGCCGATCGCTCGATGGCCCACGACCCGCTGACGGGCGACCTCGACGGGGAACCGCTGTTCCGATCCTGAGCGGAACCGATCGCGGTCCCGACCGGGACATACCGTATTCGTCGCTTGGAGAAGGTCATAATTTCAGCATCCACATATATGTTATATTAAATACATTTTTACGGCCGTCGGCGTGCTAGGGGGCGCGAGGAAGTCGCCGCCGGAACGCGATTCGGCGAGCGGAGCGGCACCGCGTTCCGGTCCGTGACGGCGCACCCTCCCACCGGATCAGTTCACCGCTGTTCCGCCATCGACACCAACGCACACCATGGCCGACGAACCCACCGACGACGGCGATCGAACCGACGAATCGACGGCGACCGACGGGGGGACGAGCGGGGGAGGCGACGGCGGCGTCGACGAGGACAGCAAGCAGCGCCAGCTCGACGGGGTCCGCGAGAGCCCGGAGGGCGAGCAGCTCACGACCGACCACGGCGTGAAGGTCTCGGACACGGACAGCTCCCTGCGGGCCGGCCAGCGGGGGCCGACCATCATGGAGGACTTCCACTTCCGGGAGAAGATGACGCAGTTCGACCACGAGTCGATCCCGGAACGGGTCGTCCACGCCCGCGGTACCGGCGCCCACGGCTACTTCGAGCCGTACGCGGACCCGGACCTCGGCGACGAGTTCGACGATCTCTCCGAGCTGACGACGGCGTCCGTCCTGACAGACCCCGACCAGCGGACGCCGGTGTTCGTTCGCTTCTCGACGGTCGTCGGCTCGCGCGGCTCGGCGGACACGGTCAGGGACGTCCGGGGCTTCGCCGTCAAGTTCTACACCGAGGAGGGCAACTGGGACCTCGTCGGGAACAACATCCCGGTCTTCTTCATCCAGGACGCGATGGAGTTCCCTGACCTGGTCCATGCCATCAAACCCGAGCCCGACGACGGGACGCCC
>SLIW01000412.1 GCA_007135435.1 Natronomonas sp. | reverse complement strand
GGTTCGGTGCGGTTCGGTGCGGTTCGGTGCGGTTCGGTGCGGTTCGGTGCGGTTCGGTGCGGTTCGGTGCGGTCCGCTCGAGCTGCGTGGGGGGGGCGACCTCAGTGAGCCTCTTCCATCCGCGTGTAGGCGTCCCCCAGGCGGGAGACGACGCGTCCGACCGGGAGGGTGAGACCGACCCGGTTGGTCGCGAGCGCGATCGGGAGCAGGGCGATGCCGGCGACGATGCTGAACTGGTACATGGCGAACACGAACGCCCGGTACAGGCGGGATGCCATCTGTAGCCGGTTGCCAGCCGGTGGGGATACATAAGCTTTCCCGTCCAATCGGCGAGTCGTATGATAAATCATCACAGATGACGCCGGCGCAGTATGGCGATTTTATCCATCGGTGCATATATATCAGAAATATTTTCATTTGTTCGATGTCGGCCGACAATCTCGGTATCTGGCGGGGCTCTTCGGCATAAGTTATGGCGAAGGTCATCGTGACGTGCGCTCGGCCACCGACGCCTCGTTCCGTGTTACCTCGTCTCGCCACCGTCCTTTCCACGTGCCCGGCAACCCGCATTGGAACTGTCCCCGTGGCTCGCCCCGGGTGAGGACCGCCTCGACTCGAACGCCGATCGTCCTTAGTCGTGTGTGTATCGGTAGATGACGTCGGATTCATCTCCGTCCGCGTCGTTCCAGACGATCCGGATCGTGTCCCCCGGGTCGACCTCGATCGTCACCGACTGCCCGGACGTCCAACGATCCTCGGGGAGGTCCTCATCGAACTCTTCGCCGTCGACCAGCACCGTTATCTCCTCCATGTCGAGCGTGTCGCCACTCCGGTGTTCGATGGTGACGTTCCCGTTGTCCGCGGTCGTCTCGAAGGTCACCTGCGGCGCGACGGCTCGCTCGCCGTCCTGGACGATGTCCAGTCCGAAGATGAGGGTGCCGACCGTCGCGGCGATGATCACCACGATCCCCACCATCAGGACCGTCCCGATGACCTCCGCCTGCCCGCGGTGCTCCTCCAGCCCCTTCTCGCCCCCCTGACGTCGCGGCCCTGTCGGGCCGTCAATACCCACCATACGATGAATGTACTCGGATTACCCGTTTCTACCTGGCATATATCAATGTCCCCGTGGTTTCGGCACTGGTTTTTCAGGGCCGCCCCGGCTGGACGGGACTGTGCGAGTGATCCGTCGAAAGGTCCGTGATGGGACTGGATTCAATCCGAACCTCTAGCGATTCGTCGAATAGAATCACCCTGCCACACCATCGAATCCCCTCGGTAGACGCCTTCCGGTGGAGGAGCAGGTCTCACGGCGGAGGCGGTGTTCCGGAGCCCCCACCCAATTCATCAGTTCGTGCCGCTGCCCATCGAGTCCCGATCAGGCGTCGGCCACCCAGGGCGAACGGTTAACACCGCGCCGTCCCTCCGCACGGCCGATGGGAACGCCCACGCTCGAGCGGCTCGCGGTCTACCCGGTCAAGTCGCTCGATCCCCTCCCGCTCGAGGAGGCGACGGTCATGGACGACGGCGGGCTCAGCCACGACCGCGAGTTCGCCATCGTCGACGCGGCCGACCGGTACGTCAACGCGAAGAACGACCGTCGGGTCCACCAGATCCGGTCGGCGTTCGATCCCGACGCCGGGCGGCTCACGCTGCGACGGGCCGACGGCCCGTCGATCTCCGTCGACGTGGACGACCCCGCGGACCGCGAGGCGCTCGAGGAGTGGCTCGGCGAGTTCTTCGAGCGGGAGGTCGAACTCCGGCGCGACGAGACGGGCGGGTTCCCGGACGACCAGCTCGCCTCGGGGCCGACCCTCATCGCCGAGGCCACGATCGCGGAGGTCGCGAGCTGGTACGACGGGATCACGATGCGGGAGATGGAGCGACGGCTCCGGCCGAACCTGATCGTCTCGGGGGTCGAAGCCTTCTGGGAGGACCGGCTCTACCGGGACGAGGAGACCGCCGTGGCATTCCGCGTCGGCGACGCCGAGTTCGTCGGGGCGAACCCCTGCGCTCGATGCGTCGTCCCCTCCCGGGACCCCGAGACCGGCGCGGAGACGTCCGGCTTCCGCGAGACGTTCATGCGGCGCCGCCGGGCCACCCTCCCGCCGTGGGCCTCCGAGGCGTGGTTCGACCACTACTTCCGCCTGATGGTGAACACGTTCGTCCCCGAGGAGACCGTCGGCGCCAGCCTCGCGGTCGGCGACGAGGTGGAGATCCTCGGCGAGTGTCCGTATCCCGGGTGACTCGACTCCTAGCGACCCCAAACGATTCCACGCGTTTCGCGCTCTCTATCGTCACCCACCCACTGGTCTTGCGCTCTCTATCGTCACCCACCCACTGGTCTCGCGCTCTCTATCTTCACCCATCTCGGGACGAATCCGTCGGGCGCCCATCCCCGTACCATCCTCGCTGGGAACGCACCTTCAGGGCAGGTACCGCACGCTGACGACGCCAGCGTCGCTCCGAACCTCGACCCGGCCGACCCCGAGCCTCGCGGCGCGGACCAGCGTCGCCTCGTCGTCGAGGACGTCCGCGACGGTCCGCTCGGTCCGCCCCTCGGGGACGGTCAGGACGTGGAGCTCGCCGGTGCCGGCGCGTTCGACTCGCGTCACCTCGCCGGGCGGTTGTTCGTCGGCGATCTCGCGCTCGTGGACCGTCGGCGGTTCGGGGCTCTCCTCGACAGTCAGCGACCGACGCGAGTCGACCTCTTCCAGCCGATAGGTGACCTCCAGTGGCGGCTCGGGGACGACGGTCCCCTCGAGGACCTCGCCGGCCTCGACACCGGGATCGTCGGCCAGCGTGTGCACCTGGCCGCGGTCCACGTCCTTCAGGACCGCGGCGTCCCCGTCGGCGTGGGTGACGAGGAACCGCCCCGTTCGCTCGCTCATGGGAGGACGGACGGGCCCGACCGCCTTCCGCGTTCTGTCTCGTCGTGACGGTCCGGCCCGGTCGGTGTTCTGGCCCGGTCTGCGTTCCGGCGAGGGTTGCGGTAGTGCATGCCCTGGCCTGGCTTGGCCTGCCCTGCCCTGCCCTGGCCTGGCCTGGCCTCCTGGCACCGTCTCCTCGTGCCGCGGGTTCGCAGCCCCCGTCGGCCAGGCCGCCACAGCCAACGCCTAACGCCAACGCCTATGTGACCCGGCCGTGCG
>SLIW01000457.1 GCA_007135435.1 Natronomonas sp. | reverse complement strand
TGGTGAGCGGCTGGGCAGAGCCGACCGTGGTGATCAACAGCCCGGCGACGCCGGCGAGGAGCCCCTTGGCGAACGATCCCCTGGTGATCACCGTGATCATCGCGAGGCCGAGCAGGGCGATCAGGAAGCGCTCGGGCGTCCCGACCGCGAGCACCATCGAGATCAACACCGGCGAGAAGAGGATCAGGGCCGTGATCGTGAACAGGCCCGCGAGCGCGGATGCCGTCGCGGAGATCGACAGCGCCGTCGCCGCCTTCCCCTGCTTCGACATCGGATAGCCGTCGAACATCGTCGCCGCGGACGACGACACCCCCGGCGTGTTGATCAGGATGGCGGCGATGGACCCACCGTACATCGACCCGCTGTAGACGCCGACGAGCAGGATGATGGCGTCCGCGGGCTGCAGTGGCAGGGTCAACGGGAGGATGATCGCCATCCCCAGCGGCGGGCCCAGTCCGGGCAGGCCGCCGACGATGATCCCGACGAGCACCCCGGCGAGCAGCCAGAACATCGTCTCGAGGGTGAACAGCGCCTCCAGCGCGCCGAAGAACGTCTCGACCGTCATCCGGGCACCACCCCGAGCGCGACGACCTCCGCCAGAACCGAGTGCGACATCACCAGGAGGTCGGAGAGCCAGCCGAGCACCGGCGAGAGCGCGTCCCGTACCGCGTCGGTCACGGGCTCGAGGAGCTCGTCCGGCGGGGTCGGCTCCCACCCGGTGAGCCAGCCCTCCGAGATGTCGGACTGGATGAGGTCGTAGAAGAGGAACGCACAGACGAACGCGAGCAGGGTCAGCCCGACCGTCCGGAGGAGGTCCATCCGGACCCACAGTGCCCACGCGATGACGAACAGCGGCGTGGCGTACAGCATGCCGATCGTGAACGCCAGCACCATGTACCCGAGACAGAGGAGCCCGGTGACCACCGGTCCCTTCGGGTCGTCGATGTCGTAGGTGTACATCGCCCCGGAGGATCCCTCCTCGTCGTCCGTCGTGGTGACCTCCTCGTCGTCCGTCGGGATGACCTCCCCCTCGTCGTCGTCGAGGCCGGCATCCGTGTCGCTGGTCTCCTGTTCGTGTCCAGATCCCGCCCCCGTGCGCTCCTCCGCCTCGGTCTCCTCTCCGCGCTCCCTCCGCTGCTCCTCGCTCAGCTCGTCGCGCTCCTCGTCGGAGATGAGGATGTCCTCCTCTCCGAGGACCTGCATCGGTTCGGCGACGAACTCCTCGGCGGTCGTGATGAGGTCCTCCCGGAACCAGATCACGGCGATGAGCAGCCCGACGCCGAAGGCGAGCCGGAACAGGCCTCCCCCGTCCTCGAGGAACGCCATCGACCCGACGTAGAGGCTGTGAACGCCGAGGCCGGCGAGGAGGATGGGAGCCACCACGTTCAGGTAGTTCCGGGCCAGGATCAGGAACGCGAGCAGCGCCGTCAACCCGGCCATGAGCCGCGGGAACTCCCCGGCCGCTCGGGAGAACTCGCGGGCGCCCCAGTACATGTAGATCCCCGTCACCAGGAAGAGCAGGAGCAGCACGTGCTCCATGGTGGGTCGCTCGCGAAACACCGGTTCGCAGGCGTCCGCGATCACGTCGTAGCGACCACGGAGGGACGCGATCAGTTCGTCCGTCCTCGATTCTTGCTGTGCCATCCTTTGATCGGGACCGGGGGTCTCAGGCCGGCGCGCTCACGTCTCTGTCGTGGGGGTCGTCGGGCCGTTCGACGCGGTACATCCGTGGTGCCGTCGATCCGTTCGTCGGCGTTGCCGTCGCCGAGGGACGGCGACCTTGCTGTCGACGTGATCCGTTCCGAGCCGGTGACGCCAACGACAGGTACTCGGCCGCTACCTTGCCGCAGTGAACCGCACTTCGAGTGTCGCTCACTCCGACGGCTAGTCCTCTTGCGCCATCGCCAGGAACTCGTCGAACCCGCCGATCGCATCGTCGACCTCCTGTTCCATCACGTCGACGATCCCGGTCCAGAGCTCCTCGGCCTCCTGGACGTCGCCGTACTCGACGATGTTGCCGGTGTCCTCGGACCACTGCTGGACGTCGTCGTGTTCGGTGGCGACACGGACGGCCTCCGAGAGTCGCTCCTTGGCGTCGTCGGGCGTGCCGACGGGTGCGAGCTGGGTCAGGGTGAACTCCGTGATCCAGGCGAGGCTGTCGCCGTAGTTGTCGATGCGGTCGAGGTCGGGCCAGACGTGCGAGAGGTCGATGTCCATCAGGTTGACGATGGCGCTGGCCTCGCCGGATTCCTCGGCGTTCACCGCCGAGGTGTTGGTCGCGAAACCTGCGGCGACCTCGCCGCTGATGACCGCCTCCATCGTGGGTCCGCCGCCGTCGTAGGGGACGTCGTTCGTGTACTCCAGACCGTAGTTGTCGCGAAGCAGCAGCATCGTGAGGTGGCTGTCGCTCCCGGCGCCCTGGTAGCCGAAGTTCTCGATGTCGCCGTCCTGGTAGGCGTCTCGGAGCGCGCCGTAGTCGTCGATGCCGTGTTCGTCCGCGACATCGTTGTTGACGATCAGGGTGTACCCGAACACGCCGGAGTAGGCGAACGGCTCGAGGTCCTCCTCGATGTGCCAGGCGTCGATCTCGGCTGCGCGCCACGTGAAGTGGGCCCCGCCACTGTTCACCGTCCCGAAGGTATAGCCGTCCGAATCCTGGTTCACCAGCCACTCGGTGCCCACCATGCTGCCTGCGCCCTCACGGTTGTCGATACCGATCGACTGGCCGAGATCGTCCGACATGTGTGGCTGGAGCTGGCGGGCGTAGGTGTCGGTCCCGCCACCCTCGCCCCAGGGGATCATCCAGGTGAGGTCGTCCTGGGGGAACGCATCGGCCGCGTCGTCGTCGGCGGTGTCGTCCGCCGGTGCGGTGTCGTCGGCGGTATCGTCCGCCGGCGCGGGGTCATCGTCATCGTCGCCGAGACAGCCGGCGAGGCCTGCGATTCCGATAGCTCCGGTGGTCTTCAGTAGATTTCGACGTCGCATGTCGTGCCGTACCTCGTGACGGGTCTTGATAAACTTACCTCGTTATTCGCCGATGCTTCTCGTCTACAGCTGGTGAGATGACGCCCCGACGATTGACCGCACGGGCGTCGGAATCCGTCGAATCCGGTCGAACCAGAGTCGAACACGTGCTCGCGAGAGCACCGCT
>SLIW01000121.1 GCA_007135435.1 Natronomonas sp. | reverse complement strand
CGGCGACGTGGAGAACTTCTACCTCGAGGGCAACCTCGCGACCGACAAGAAGGCCTCGAAGGTCAACGACCTGCAGACCCGCGGCAAGCGCGTCACCGCCGAGGTGACCCTCGGCCGCGAGACGTGCGTCCACCACCTCGGCGCCGAACCGGAGAGCCTGGTCCACCACGGCAAGATCGGCACCATCGGCTCGTTCTTCTCCGGCGCCAACACCAACGGTGCCCACCCCGCCAACGGGCTGGCGTCGCTGTTCATCGCCTGCGGCCAGGACGAAGCCAACGTCGCCGAGTCCTCGGCGGCGATCCTCAACACCGAGCTCACCGACGACGGCGGGCTCTACATCTCCGTGACGATCCCGTCGCTCATCGTCGCGACCTACGGCGGCGGGACCGGCCTCGCCACCCAGCGGGAGTGCCTGCGCATGCTCGACTGCGACGGCCCCGGCAACGTCAACAAGTTCGCCGAGATCGCCGCCGCCACGGTGCTGGCGGGGGAGATCTCGCTCGGCGCCGCCATCTCCGCCTCCGACTGGGTGACGAGCCACGAGGCGCTGGGGCGGAATCGGTAGTCGGCCGACCCGACGCCGACCCCAGGGGACCGGAACCGTCCGCTAGTTGCCGTTGCCGTTGCCGTTGCCGTTGCCGTTGCCGTTGCCGTTGCCGTTGCCGTTGCCGTTACTTCGGCCCCTGTTTCCGTCGCCGCCTCTTCCCTTGCCGTCTCCGCTACCCCTGTTGTCGTCGTTCCCGCGACTGTCGTTCCTATCGCTTTCGCCGTCGTCGTCGCTGTTCTCGCTGTCATCGCTGCCCCTGTCGTCGGGGTCGTCGTCACCCGCGTCCTCGTCGTCAGCTCTGTCCGAGTCGTCTTTCACGTACCGCTTCTCCTCGCAGGGATGGTTGAACCGGCTCGGGTCTAGTACCGTCAGGTCACCGTAGCAGTCGGCCTCCCGCCAGTCGGCCACGTTCGGCGTGTTCGCACACCGGTGCTCGTTCTCGACGTAGCAGATGGCGTTGTCGTTGTGGTTGTACTTGACCACCGCCAGGATCTTCTCGTCGTCGCCGACGCTGAACTTCACGAGCGGGCTGTCACCGTATTGCCCGGGGATGGTCGTGACGGTCTCCTCGGTGAACTCCACCTTCACGCACTCGACCCCACCGTTGGTCTCGATGACCACGTTGACGAACAGTGGCTCGTCGCGCCCGTACGAGTCGTAGTCGAGGTCGTCATCGCCGACGATCAACCAGACCTCCGAACACCCTTTGAAATCCACGTCGAAGCGCTGCCAGGCGGCCGCCGAGCCGGCGAAGGCGGCGACCCCGGCCGTGAGCGATCCCGCGACCGCGGTTGCCCGGAGGATCGTCCGGCGCGTGATCGAATACCGCTCGTCACCATCAGTGTGCACATCCCCTTGATGCATACATGCCTCTGGTAACCGGATGGTGTTTGTTCGCCTGTTCATACCATTCGATAGATAGCGATAGTTGGCTCCTAACTGAGCCCACACGTGGACTGGCGCACGACGTTCAGGTTGCTCGGTGGACCGGTCACACGCTCCCCCAGTTCACCATCACCTCGATCGGATCTGGACAGTCGACGAGCGGTCACTGCCCGCCACCCGACACTACGCTCGGGAGCGCCGCCCCCTCGAGGGTCTCCTCGACCTGCGTGATCACGAGCAGGAGCGCGAGGAGTCCCAGCGCGGCGCCGACGGCGAACGGGACCACGAAGCCGTAACCGAAGAGGAACCCGGAGAGCAGCGGGCCGCCGGCGGTTCCGTAGCCGAACGCCATCGTCAGCACCGACAGGGTGGTGCCGGAGTGGCCCTCCTGGGCGAGGTCCCCCGCGATCGCCAGCGACGGCGCGAACACCATCGCCACCGAGATGCCGTGGACCAGTCGCACGAGGAGCATCGTCCACGGGGAGGTGACCAGCCCCTGGGCGAGGACCGACGGCACGAGCAGCGCCATCCCACCGACCAGGAAGGGCTTGCGGCCGATCCGGTCGGCTGCCCGGCCGATCGGCACCTGGAGGGCGATGTTCGCGATGACGACCGCGGCGAACTGGACGCCGAACCAGGTCGGTCCCTGGCCGAGGCGGGTGTTGATCGGTCCCTGGAGCGTCGCGAACAGCGCGATCGAGATCGCCATGAAGAACGTCGAGAGCCCCAGGACGAAGATGGGGTCGAACAGCCGACCCGCACCGGGATCGGCCTCGAAGATGGCGATCGCCACCTCGTCCGTGGCGTCGGCCCTGGCGATCGGGGGCTCGTTCACCAGGACCATGACGAGGGTGAAGCTGACCAGCGCACCCAGGACGGCGACGCCGAACGCGGCGTTGAACCCGGACAGGGAGGCGCCGAACGGGAGCGAGTACGGCCCCGCCTGCACGACCAGGCCGGCGACGATGGGACCGAAGCCGAAGCCGATGAGGCGGAAGGTGTTGAAGACGCCGAAGTTGCCGCCTCGCTCGGCGTCGCTGCGCGCGAGGTCGTTGACGAGCGCGATGGTCGTCGGGATGACGAACGCGCCGCCGAGGCCCTGCAACGCCCGCACCACGAGGAGGGCCTCGTAGCTCTCCACCAGCGCGTAGGCGAACGAGGTCACCGCCAGGACGGCGAGCCCGAAGAGGATGTACACCTTCCGGCGGGCGGTTCGATCGGAGAGCCGCCCGGTGAACGGCTGGGCGGAGCTGTTGAGCAGGCCGAACAGCGCCAGCGCCACGCCGATGAGCAGCTCCAGCGTCAGCGGCACGCCCAGGATGGTCTGGCCCTCGAAACCGGGCAGGGCGAGCTCGCCGCTGGCGATGTACAGCGGCAGGACGATGATGAGAAAGGAGTTCGTGACGGCGTCGGCCATGCGCGCCAGCGCCAGCACGACCACCCGGCGGTCCGTCCCGAACATCCTCCCCGGAGCGTCGAGCGGCCGGTGTATCACCTTTCCGAACGGCGTCCGCGGAGTCAGGGAGGACGACCGCGGCTCAACCGGGGACGACCGCGGCGCCAGTGACTTGCTCCTGCAGTGCGTACCCATCACATGGGACGGACCACCAGGCTCAGCCGGATCGACGACACCCTCGAGACGCTGTCGTACCCCGTCGACCGGGAGACGGCGGAGGTCGAACTGGAGGACGTCACGCTCGAGCTGGCCGACGGCGAGG
>SLIW01000109.1 GCA_007135435.1 Natronomonas sp. | reverse complement strand
GACACAGCCGTCCGGGAGTTCACCGCGGAGGACGTCAGCTTCGTCCAGAGCGTCGCCAACGTGCTCGCCGAGGCCATCTACCGCCACCGGAACGAGGACGAGCTCGAGCGGCTAGTGGCGGACCTCGAGGAGACCAACGAGCGCCTCGAGGAGTCAAACGAGCGACTCGAGCAGTTCGCCCACGCCGCCTCCCACGACCTCCAGGAGCCGCTGCGGATGGTCTCGAGCTACCTGCAGCTGCTCGAGCGCCGACACGGCGACCAGCTGGGGGACGATGCCGAGGAGTTCCTCGAGTACGCCGTCGACGGCGCCGCCCGGATGCGCGACATGATCGACGGGCTGCTGGAGTACTCGCGCGTCGAGACCAGGGGCGACCCGTTCACGGACGTCCACCTGGAGGACGTCCTCGCGGACGTCCGCGACGACCTGCAGTTCCGGATCGAGGAGACCGACGCGGAGATCACCTCCGCGGCGCTCCCGCGGGTCCGCGGCGACGCCAGCCAGCTCCGACAGGTCTTCTTGAACCTGCTCGACAACGCCCTCGAGTACAACGGGGAGGGCCCGCCGCAGATCCACGTCGGGGCGACCCGCGACGGCGGCACCTGGCGGCTCTCGGTCAGCGACGACGGGATCGGCATCGACGCCGACGACGCCGACCGCGTCTTCGAGGTGTTCAACCGCCTCCACACCCAGGAGGAACACGAGGGGACCGGGATCGGCCTGTCGCTGTGCAAGCGGATCGTCGAGCGCCACGGGGGCGACATCCACGTCGAGTCTGAACCCGGCGATGGGTCGACGTTCGTGTTCACTCTCCCCGCGGCGACGGAACACGCAGGGTGACCCGACCGGCTCCTGAGAAGCCAGATCCGTCAGCCAGTGCTGACCTACGGTGGCTCCGACCGTTTCCGGACCGTGAGTTCGTCACACCGGACGTCTCGGAATCAGCGGAGCCAGACGGTTCGTCAGTGTCGGGAACCCCGGCCGGAGTCGACGGTGTGTCTCGGTACTAGTACCCGCTGCCACCGTAGCCCCCGCCTCCCGAATCGTCCTTGTCAGTGTCGTCGGCATCCGTATCGTCGTCGCCGGTGTCGTCGCCGGTGTCGTCCCTGACGAGGGTGCCGTCGGGTTCGAGGACCCACCACACGTCGTTGACGCCCTGGCCCTCGGCGTCGCCCGGCTCCTCGTCGGCGGCGAAGTAGTACAGCGGCCAGCCGGCGGCCGCGACCTGGGTCGTTCCGTCGTCCCGCTCGAACGTCGTCAACTCCGCCGTGACGCCCTCGCCGGCCGTGGGCGTCCCGTCGACAGTGAGCGGTGGCCAGGCGTCTGCACAGTCGTCGTAACAGGCGCTCTCCGGCTCGCCCTGGGTGTCCGCGTCGAAGTTGTAGAGGGTCATGCCCTCCGGAGCGACGAGGATGTCGCCGAACGTCGGATGCTCCCGTACCTGGACCGTCGCCTCCTCCAGGTCCCCGTCTTCCGCAGAGGCATCGTCAGTCCCGTTCGCGTCGTCAGCGTCGTCCGCGTCATCCGCGTCGTCGGTCTCGCCCGAATCGTCCGTTGTGGCCGTGGTGTCGTCCGCTTCCTCGTCGTCGCCAAGACATCCGGCGATGGAAAGGCTCCCGATGAGGCTCCCGGCGGTCACGACCAGCAGCGTTCGTCGTTCGAGATCCATGGCTCGACCGAGGACGATCGAGAGCATGAGGATTTTCCGGACTGGGTCCACAATCCGTCCAAAATCTCCGGGTCGGAACCGACGACGAGCGCAGCAGCGCGTGGGGAACCGATGTCACTGCCAGGTGATCTTGAACAGGAACACGAGGGCGATCGTCTCCAGGCCGCAGAGGAGCATCATCCCGATCTGGACGTCCGTCCCCGCCTCGACGAACCACCGGACGAACGCCGGGTGGAACCGGTAGAAGTAGAACCACAGCGCGTTCTGGACGATCAGGAACGCGGCGAAGACGAGCAGTCCGAGCGTGTGGCTGGCCCGGTGTCGGCGGTAGTTCCGGAGCCAGACCGAGCTCAGGGCCGCCAGCAGCACCAGGTTGACGACGGCGGCCACCAGGGCGAGGTCGAGCCAGACGCTCATCGGTCACCTCTTCGGGGGGTCGGGGTTATCTGTGTTGTCCAAATTTGGTCCATACTCAGTCGTCCTCCGTGTCGACCGCCGCGAGGACCTCCTCGACGACGTCCCAGTTGGCCTCGACCTGCTCGGTGAACAGGTAGACGGCGCCGTAGTCGTTGTCCGTCCGCCGGACGACGTTGTTGTCCATGAGGACGTCGAGGTGGTGTCGGATGGTCGTGTAGTCGAGGTCCAGGTCGGTCGCGAGCTGGTTGGCGTTCCGTGGCCGCTCCTCCAGCGCCCGGAGGATACGCACCCGTGTAGGTCCGCCCCGGGAGCTGGCCAGCACGTACCACAGGACGCCCTCCATCTACGGCCCCGTTCTCGGAGTCATGTGTTAAATTCGACGTCAGTTCGGGTGCGAACGAGTCGATTGGCGACGACCACCCGTCGCATCCACGATCGCCCGCCCGACGTGTGCGGTGGATCTCCGCATTCCCCTCAATCGCCGACGCCCGCCCCCGTCACGCCGACGACGTTCGAGCGGAGCCAGTAGCTGAGCTCGTCGATGGCGATGACGACGACGAAGACGATCCCCAGGAGCACGATCGCCCTGTCGTAGGCGAAGAACTCCAGGTACCCCATGATGTAGTAGCCGATGCCGCCCGCGCCGACGATGCCGATCGCGGCGGCGTGGCGCACGTTGTACTCGAACATGAAGAACGACTGGCTGATCACGGCGTTGTTCGCCTGGGGGAGCACCACGAACCGGAGCACCTGCACCCGGCTGGCGCCGAGGGAACCGACCGCCTCCATGGGTGCGGCATCGAGGCCCTCGAACGCTTCGTACTCGAGCTTGCCGACGAACCCGATCGTGTAGAGGGTGATCGCCAGGACGCCGGCCAGCGGGCCCGTCCCCACGAGGATCACGAAGATGACCGCCCAGAGGACGCTCGGGAGCACCCGGACGCCCGCCAGGAACCACCGTGCGGGGGTGTTCAGGTACCGGGGGAAGAGGTTCCGGCTGGCCAGCAGACTCACGGGGAGGCTCGCGGTGACGCCCACGAGCGTCCCCAGGTACGCGATGTAGAGGGTCTCG
>SLIW01000125.1 GCA_007135435.1 Natronomonas sp. | reverse complement strand
TCGTTCGAAACAGCAACGCCAAACTTCTCTTTGGCCATAACTGATATCACCTAAGAACACTGTGCACCAGGTGCACAATTATTTTAACGACTTAACGACATCTCCGTGAATCGAGTTCGACAAGTGATGATTTATCGGGATGAGCCTCTATCCAGCGCTTCCAGGCGATGGCGTCGGACCATACCGCCTCAGGTGATCCTGAGACTGCTGATGGGGACGACGTTGCCGGCCGCCGGACCGCCACTGTCATCATCGATGGTCCGATCGGGGAGGTGGAACCGACGGGCAAGCCGTTCGAGGTTGCGGGTGTGGCGATCTACCGGATGGAAGATGATCGGCCGCTGAAGGTCGTACTCCTGGGACGACGTGCACGAGCTTTCGTCCGGGGGCGCTCCCTGGACTCCCCCGCGTTAGATGAGCGAAAAGAAGCCCTGCTCCGCGCAACCACGGGTCGGAGAAGGGTGATCGGCGTGGGTCAATCTTTATCGTCGCTGGTGTTGTATGTTACCATGCACCAATTCGTGGACGCCGAGCGGTGCGTCCAGGAGTCTGGCGCGACGAACGAGCCGAGCGGCCAGGCTCGCAGGAGAAAACCAATGCCGAAAGCGACGACACCAGATGTGGAACAGGTGATGCGTGACTACTTCGCCGTGCGACACGGCGACCGATCGAAACTCGACGTGCTCTCCGAGTCGTTCACGTTCACTCACCCACTCGGGGAGATCCACGGTCCGGACGGACTCCTGGAGGCACAGCGCGAGAACGAGGAGGCGATGCCAGATATCAGCTTCGAGGTGGACGAGCTGCTCGTCGGCGACGACGTGGCGATGTGGGAGTGGACGATGACCGGCACACACGAGGGCGAGTGGCAAGGGATCCCACCGACCGGGCGCGAGATCGAGGTCAGGGGGATGTCGATAACGGAGATCGCCGATGGCGAGGTCCAGGCGAACCGTGCGTATTTCGATTCGCAGGCGTTCCTCTCCCAGCTCGGGGTCACCGGGGAGTGACCCGCCGCGAGCGGTTCGAGGAGGACGAACACACCTCGCCGGAGGTACCACGCGCTCCGTCTCGAGGATCAGCGACAAACACGAGTACGGTCCACCGTGGCGGGAATATCGCCCCCCAGAAATCGTCGACAGACCGCGATTGTCACGATGGAACCCGCGCCGTTCACGGTGCGGACGATGTCACGGATTCGAGTGGACACCCTCGGGGAGATCCGAGACACGGTCTCGAAGCTCGTCGAGACAGGCCTCGAGGATTGCCATCGGATTCGAATCCGTGAAGGATGCGGATTCACGGTGAGGTGCGTGCCACGCTTCGTGGTCGACCTGGAAGTGACTCGGACCCAGGTCCTCGTGGGTCTCGTCCTGATGCCATCCACATGACCACGGTGTGCCCGGTTCGGTGTACTGGATGCGGAACTCGTCGCGGTCAGGATGTGGCCGCCATTCGAATTCGAGTGTCGCTTCGCCAGCATCCAGATCCTGGTCGAAGAAGACCGCGCAATCGAGGGTCGCTGCGAGTCGGACTGGACGCATGGGACTCGGTTCAGCGTGCACGGCCGTCACGCCAGGTTCGCGTCGGAGTCGCGTTGCGACTCGATTGTGAACCTCGTAACGGTGGAGATGGGTGTCGCCGGGAATCGGTTCCTTCCCCATTCGCTGTCACCGGATCAGTTGGCGGAGGCGAGGTGACTCTCGCGGGTCGCCTCGATCGTGTCGTATAGCTGGATCGCCTGCTTGATGAGCTCCGCCTGGTGCTCGTAGTACTCCCAGTCCGCTGCATCGTGCCGCCGTTGTCTGCGTTCAGCCGCCGGAATATCATCCCCGACGGTCGTTCGGAGCTCGTCGGCAGATTCCACATCGTACGTGTCCATCCACTCGTCGATATCGTCACGGATGGCCCCTAATTCAGCCGTGAGTTCGTCCTTCTCGTGTTCGTCGATGAGGCCACGGAGCTGATCGAAGTACTGGGTCACTGGGTCCGGATAGTAGCAGGTCTCGCGGCCACGCTGGATCGTCGTGAGTTTGCCCGCCTCGACGAGGTGGGTGAGATACTTCTCTGCCGTGTTCCGGGCGACCCCGGCTGCATCGGCTATCTCTCCGGCATTCTTCGGCTCGCGAACCGTCATGGCAACCTCCCGAATCCGATCCACTTTCGCCGTGTGGTCGCTCGTCCCCGAGTCGCTCATACGCGTCCTCGGGTCTCTGCCTCCTTCAGTGTGTTGAAATTTGGTTCAATATAATGAACCAACCGTGGTTCTCTCCTGAAGACCGACGGACCGGTCTCACATCAGTCATGGCGACCACGTACACGTGGGGAGATCACTACGACCGCTTCGAGTCAGCGATCCAGCCAACGGTCATCGGCCTGAAACGAACGGTAACCGGTTCAATCGAAACGCTATCCCCTCAAGAGATACAGCTCGAGTCGATCTCCGCCGAACGTCCGCTTTTACGATCGAACGGTGGCGGTGTGACGCGACGAAGACCAAGTACAGCCACCTACCTACAAATAGAACCTAACGCTACTAAATCCAAACGTATCAGGTGATAATTACTATCATAGTATGGTCGTCCTTCCACCCCATGGGTGAAAACCGGGACGTGGGTGAACCACCGCTAGCGGCCACGGACGGCGGTAAGAGCATATTACCGACGGATAATCGGAGCTTTCGACCGCTGTCGACCGGCATCGCTCCGCAGAACGGGCATGGGCACGCCGTCATCGGCCGGCTGCCGCTCCCCGGGGAGACGAGTGCGTCGGCAGACTACGCCGAGGCGATCGACGACGTGGACCTCCCGGACCGCGTCGCCGCCCTCGCCGACGACTACGCCGCGGTGTTCGGCGAGCGCGATCGGTTCCTGTGGCGGTGGATTTACTCGCTACTGCCGGAGTTCACGCTGTCGTCGGTCGCCGACGAGCACGCGGAGGAGGTGCGGGTCCAGAAGACGATCTTCACGCTGTTCATCACGCTCCTCGACGACCTCGCGGAGAAGCGCGGCGACGTCCGGACCTTCGAGGAGATCCAGCGGTCGGTCTGCTGGGCCGACGGCGCTGGCGGCGCGCAAGGGGGAGCCGGTCGGGTCGACGACGACGGCGCGGACCGCCCGGGCGTCGACCGCGAGGTCTAGGCCCTCGCCGAGCGGCTCT
>SLIW01000010.1 GCA_007135435.1 Natronomonas sp. | reverse complement strand
TCCTGCTCACCGATCAGGGGATGTTCGCCGTCGCGCTCGAGGAGTAGGGGACGAACGACCGCGACCGACGACGGCGGGCTGTCGCCGACGGCCGGCTGCCGCCAGCGTCCGGCTGCTGCCCCCGAATCGTCGGTCTAGTCGACTCGGGCGTCGACGACGCCGTGGACGACCCCCGGACTGTGGTCCTTCACCACTCGGGACTCGAGCACCTCTATTGCTCGCCCCGCCTCGGAGGCAACCGCCTCGAGGCGGCCGACCGGCCGATCGGGGAACCGCGGATTCGGGGTCGCCTCGTGGAGGTGGAGCGTCCCGCCCTCGCGGATCGCCGACAGGCCCACGTCCAGGTACTCGTACGCGTCGTAGTACCCCATCACGACGCGGTCGACGGGGGTGTCGATGTCGACGTCACGGCAGTCGCCGAGGACGGCGTCGATCCGGTCGTCGACGCCGTTGCGCCGTGTGCCCTCCACGAGGAGCCGGTGCGCCACGGGGTTGATCTCGGTCGCGACGACGCGGGCTCCCACCCGCGCCATCGGCAGCGCGAAGTACCCGACGCCGGCGAACATGTCGAAGACCAGCTCGTCGGGCTCGACGACCTCGCCCATCCGGACTCGTTCGGCCTGGTTGCCGGGCGAGAACATCACCTCCGAGAGGTCGAGGACGTACTCGGTGCCGTGCTCGACGTGGACGGTCTCGGTCCCGCCGGTGCCGGCGACCACTTCGGTGTCGGGTCGCCGGCGCGCCCCGGAGACGCCGCCCCGGGCAAGCACCGTCTCGGCGTTCGGGTGCAGCTCGAGGAGCGCCTCGCCGACCTCGCGGCGGTGGTCGGCTGGGAGCGGCGAGCGCGTGGGCGACCCCGTGGAGACGTCTCCGAGGTCCACGAGGACGATGTCGCCGACGACCGCCCACGACGACGGCGCGGCGTCGATCTCCTCGGCGGAGAACCCGCGCTCGGCGAGGAGATCATCGAGCCCCCGCTCCCGGTGGGGGAGCTCGACGGGTCGGGTGTCGACGACCTCCGTCTCGCGCGGTGGCGCCCGGACGGGGATCGCGACGTGGTCGTCGTCGATCGGGGCGACGCTCCTGCCCCGGTCGTAGACGCCCTCCTCGCGCAAGGCCTCGATGGCCTCCTGCGAGCGCGGTTTCCGGACGACAGCGGCAATTTCGGTGGCGAAATCGGTGGTCTCGGACTCGGCAGCGCCGGACTCGCCACCGTCCGCCTCTTCGCCGCCGTCCCAACCCGACATCGTCATCCCTCGTCGTCCGGCAGGACGTGCAGCCCCTCGCGGTGCTTCAGGACGAGCACCTCGTCGGCGTCGGGGTCGAGGTAGTCGGGCCGCGGGACCGTCGTCGACTCGAACGTCTCGGGGTCGAGCACCTGGACCGCCCGCTCGTCCTCGATGGCGACGAGCGTCGTCAGTTCGGCGTCCTCGCGCGTGCCGAGCCGGGTCGCGTCGGGGGCGATGCCCTCCTCGAACGACGCCTCGTAGCGCTCGCCGGTCTCGAGTCGGATCCCCTTGAGGTTCCCGTGGGCGCTCGTGACCAGTACCGGGCCCTCGCCGTCGTCGAGCGTGACGACGTCGCCGGGCGTGTACGGCGGGAGCCGGGCGGTGAACGTCACGCGGTAGACCTCGTTGCCGTCGGCGTCCTCGGTGACGAGCGTCGGGGCGTCGGAGACCGACCCGCCGAGCTCGCGGACGATCCGCCGGGCGACCGCCTGGCCGAGCTTGTTCGTCGAGAGCTTCAGGTCGAGGCCGTCGGCCGTCCGGTCGACCTCGGTGATGAACGCGTCGCGATCGCCGTCGGCCTCGCGGCCGGCGACGTAGGACTCGGCGATCTCGCGCGCCCGGTCGACCTCCTCTGTCGTCGGCGCGCGATCGGTCGCCCGCACCTGGACGACGGAGGCGTAGTAGTCACCGGCGATGCGGCCGCAGCGATCGCAGACCTCCCGGGAGACGTACACCGGGACGGTCACCTCCTCCGAGATCGGCGTCTCGCGGATCACGCCGGTGAACCGGCAGTGCATCCGGATGGTGTTCTCGCCCACCTGCTCGGGTTCGACGCCCCACTCGACCTCCCGGGCGTCGACGTGGACCGAGAGCCGCTCGGCGGTCTCCTCGACGGCGACGTCGGTGTAGTCGCGCGCGCCGACGTCGACCCAGCGGTTGCCGCGGTGGACCGCCCCGCACCGGCTGCAGACCCGCACCTCGATGCGGTCCGGCGCGTCCACGAGGTCGAAGTCCTCGAAGTAGCAGGCGTCACAGAGGACGGCGTCGGGGTCGGTGGCCGCGCTGCCGGGAAGCGTCGCGTCCGGCGGGCGCTCTATCGGGTCGCCGCAGCGCGGGCAGAACTCGCCGGAGCGCGAACCGGAGCTCATTGGCGGCCGTAGAGGGGCGAGGCGGTTAAGCGGTGCGTCCGCGGTCGGGGTACTCCTCCCGTCTGGAAGGCGTTCCTGGATATGGACGGCGTCCGTTATCGTTGGTGGCAGCGACGGACCGGTGACTCTCTCAGCGACGGACCGGTGACTCTCTCAGCGACGGACCGGTGACTCTCTCATTCGGGACGCACGAACTCGGTTATCCCCTCGACGACCTCCGCCACCGTGGCCGCATCGAGCTGTCCGACACGTCTGGTGATCTCGTCGTGCGGGAAGACGTGGAGCGACCACGGGTTCACGTAGCTCGGATAGCGGTCGAGTCGACCCTCGGAGAACGAGTCCCTGGTCAGCTCGATCGCGTCGTCGCGCTCGGTGGTCGTGATCACCGCGACCGTGTACTCGTCGCCGAAGAACGGTCGATCGCTGTTCGAGACGACGAGGTAGGGCCGGCGACCTCCCCTGAACGAGGCCGGTTCGAGCACGACGCTTCCCTGTGCGTAGGCCATCGCCGTCTATGCGTTCTCGCCGAGGTCGGGCAGGTCCTCGGCCCACTCGTCGTCCTCGCCGTAGTGGTCGTCGCCGTAGCGGTCCGCGATCGCCTCCAGGCTCACCAGCCCCGCGACCTGTCGGGCGGTCAGGTCGTCCGCCGCCGCCCAGTAGCCGTCGATGCGGCGGACCAGTCCCTCGTCCTCGAGCCGGGAGAGGGTCTTGCTGACGCTCCCGGCCGGTACGTCGGTCAGCTCCGCGAGCTCGCCCGCGGAGAACGCGAGGTCGCCGTTGGCGACGAGCACCG
>SLIW01000488.1 GCA_007135435.1 Natronomonas sp. | reverse complement strand
GCCGACGATCGTGACGACGATGGGGTCGATGGTCGTGACGACGATGGGGTCGACGATCGTGACGACGAAGGGGTCGGCAATCACGACGGCGATCTGGATGACGGACGCGGCCGTGGCGGCGCGTTCTTCGGGGCGACGCCGGAGCGCCTCGTCGCGGTCCGCGGTCGGACGGTCGAGACCGGCGCACTGGCCGGGACGACCGGCCGCGGCGACACCCCCGCGGAGGACGACTGGCTGGCCACGGAGCTGCTCGAGGACCCGAAGAACGTCCACGAGCACGAGCTCGTCGCCGACGCCATCCGCGAGCAGCTGGAGCCGTACGCCGCCTCGATCCGGACGGGCGACCGCGGCATCCGCCGTCTGGCAACGGTCCAGCACATCGAGACGCCCATCGCCGCGGAGCTGGCGACCGACGAGCACGTCCTGACCCTCGTCGAGGCGCTGCACCCGACGCCGGCGGTCGGGGGGCTTCCCCCCGGCGAGGCGCTCCGGACCATCCGCGAGACCGAACCGTTCGAACGCGGCTGGTACGCCGCCCCGATCGGCTGGTTCGACGCCGCGGGCCACGGATCGTTCGCCGTCGCCCTCCGGTCGGCCGTGACCGGTCGGACGGACGGGGATTGGACAGACACCACGGTGGAAGGGTACGACGACGCCATTGGACAGCGGGACGCCGAGGAAACCGGGGACCGGGACCACATCGGTGACGACCACGTACAGACCACCCAGGGGAACGCCGTGACGATCGGTGGGGACGGCTCGACGACGGACGGCGATGGCGCTCGTCGAGACAGCGACGGCGATGGCGACGACGCTCGGCGATACGACGATGGCGATGACTCTCGTCGTGATGGCGACGATGGCGACGGCGCTCGTCGTAATGGCGACGACGCGCGTCGAGACGATGAGGACAGCCCGATGATCGCCGGCGATGGCGACATCGTCACCCTGTTCGCCGGCGTGGGGGTCGTCGCCGACTCCGACCCCGACCGCGAGTGGGACGAGGTGCAGCTCAAGTACCGCCCCGTGCTCGACGTCCTGGAGTGACGATGGCGGAGCCGAACGGGGGAGACGGAGGCGGGGGCGTCGTCGTCAACGAGCTGTGGGGGCGCGTCATCGTCGACGAACTCGTCGCGTCGGGCGTGGACGCCGCCGTCGTCGCGCCGGGGAGCCGGTCGACGCCGCTGACGGTCGCCCTCGCCGAGCGGGACGACGTCGAGACGATCTCGTTGCTCGACGAGCGCTCCGCGGCGTTCTTCGCGCTCGGGCGGGCCAAGCGGACCGGGACGCCGACCGCGATCGTGTGCACGTCCGGGACCGCGCTCGCGAACTTCCACCCGGCCGTCGTCGAGGCCGATCGCGCCCGGGTCCCGCTCGTCCTCCTGACCGCCGACCGACCACCGGAGCTCCAGGACAGCGGTGCCAACCAGACGATCGATCAGACGCGGTTCTACGGCGACGCGGTCCGTCACCACCGGACGCTCCCCGAGCCGGAGGCGGCCGACCGGAAGCTGCGTGCCCTCCGGACGGCCGTCTCCAGGGCGGTCGCGACCGCCTGTGGGACTCACCCGGGGCCCGTACATCTGAACGTCCCGTTCCGCAAGCCCCTGTCGACGGATGCGACCGAGGCCGAGACGCCCCGTGGCGTCCCCTACGCCACGGTCCCGGACGGCTTCGCCGAGGCACATCCGCTCGCCGTCGACGGCCGCGAGGGTCCCTTCGTCCGGACCACCCGGGGCCGACCGACGCTCTCGGCCGCCGACCGGCGGCGACTGGTCGACGCCGTGGAGGGCGCGGATACCGGGCTCATCGTCTGTGGTCCCGCGGACGGGCCCGACCCGGCTCCGGACGCCCTCTCGGCCCTCGCGGAGGCGACGGGGTTCGCGGTCCTCGCCGATCCGCTCTCTGGACACCGATTCGGCCCCCACGTGGCGGAGGGTGAAGGGGTCGACCGACCAGGTGGAGCCGACGGGACCGACCGGACCGAAGGGACCGACCGGACCGAAGGGACCGGCGGCGTCGACGTGGACGATGGCCTCCCGGTCTGCGGTGGCTACGACGGCTACCTCCCGGCAATCGCGGAGGCGCCCGATGTCGTCGTCCGGTTCGGCGCCTCCCCGACGTCCCGGACGCTACAGGAGTACCTCCGCGACGCCGGCGCCCGGCAGTTCGTCGTCGATCCGGCCGGGGGCTGGCGGGAGGCGACGTTCTCGGCGACCGACCTCGTGATCGCCGACGAAACGCAGCTGGCCCGCGACATCGCCGCTGCCGTCGAACGAGACCCCGGTCGCGAGGAGGACCCGCTGGCGGGGCGTCTCCACCGGCTCGAACGCGAGTACTGGGCGGCGGTCGCCGGGAACGAACCCGCGGAGGGGGCGATCCTGGCCGACGCGGTCGAGCTGGCGCCGGACCCGTCGACGCTGTTCGTCTCGAACTCCATGCCGGTCCGGGACCTCGACCGCTTCGGGCGTCCGCGGCCGGCGGACGTGACCGTCCTGGGCAACCGGGGCGCCTCCGGCGTGGACGGGATCACCTCGACGGCCCTCGGCGCGGGGTCGGGCACCGACGACCCGCTGGTGGTCGTCCTCGGCGACCTCGCGTACTACCACGACATGAACGGGCTGCTCGCGATCGCGCGCGCCGACGTGGACGCGACGATCGTCTGTGTCAACAACGACGGTGGCGGCATCTTCCGGCTCCTGCCGATCGAGGGACACGACGCCTTCGAGGAGTGGTTCCTGACGCCGCACGGGCTCGACCTCGAGCCCTCGGCGGCCCTCTACGGCCTCGAGTTCGCCCGGACGGACGACCGCCCGACCTTCCGTGAGCGCTACGGCGAGGCGCTCGAGCGGGAGGGGACGACGGTCGTCGAGTACGTCGCCGACGGCGAGCGGAGCCACGCCGATCGACACGCGCTCCAGGACCGCGTCCTGGACGAGCTCTCGTCTCTGGGCGACGGGTCCTGAACGTGGTCCACTGACCAACTCGGCGGCCCCTGATCCCATCGGTTCGTCGTCCCCGGGCCCTCGTGCCTCAGCGTCTCGCTCGACAGCAGAAGGTCTCCGTCCGCGAGACCCCGTGATCCACGGTGAAACCGGCGTCGGTTAGCGCCGACACCGCGTGACCGAGGTCGTGGCGCTCGTCCAGCGGCGGGCCCTCCTCGCCCGTCCCCGCCCG
>SLIW01000401.1 GCA_007135435.1 Natronomonas sp. | reverse complement strand
TTCGGTGCCCTGGTTGCACTCGTGGCCGTGCTGGTGGGGACGCTTCTGGCGCGTTCGTTGCTGAACGACGGATCCGAGTGATACCACCAGCCGATCCGCTCGCCACGGACCACGGACCACGTCGTCGAGTAGTTCGGCGGAGTGTCGCGTTGACGTCCGGGTCCGTGGAATCGCATGGGGACGGGTCTGTCGCTCGGCTCGGGAGCGCCGTCGCCGCCGTGCCTGGCAGATCGCCAGGATGGATCCCGTCGACCAAACGGTAACAACAGATATGCCGTCGTGTTTCTGTTCGAACATCCAGGGGACGGCACCGAGCCACGTACGAGACGACTGCAATGAACAGGCGATCCTTCCTGACGGGGTCGGCGGCGGTGGGGAGCGGCGTCCTCGCGTGGGGCTCGCTGTCGTTCGCGAGGCGGAACCTGTGGCTCGGTCCGGCACGGGCCGACCGCATCGACGCCTTCCCGCCCCACGACGCGCTCGTCACCGGTGCCGTGACAGCCGTCGACGGCGAGTCGGTCTCGATCGAGATCTCCTCGACCGGCCCGCTGGCGGGGCGCAGGTTGCTCGTCACCCGACGCGGGTATCCAGCCGGAGAGCGGCACGCCGAGTCCGTGAGCGAGCCGCTCGAACTCGGCGCCGCGGACGCGACGACGACCGTCGAGGTCACCGTCCCGAAGCGGGGCCGCGAACCGGGCCGGTGGTTCTACGAGAGCTTCCTCACCGCGACCGAGGGCGACGACACGTACGTCTTCCTCTGTGAGTCCGGTCCCCGCCGCTGGGACGGGACGGACTCGCGGATCGCCCGTCGGATCGCCGTGGTGCCCGGGTCGACGTCGACCACGCGCTTCCGTCGGGACCGACTGGCGAACACGTACACCCTGGCGTACGAGTGGCGCGACGGAAACGGCGAGTGGTGGTCCCTGGAGTACCGACTTCGGCGATCGGTCCACGAGGCGGCCATCGACCGTGATCGGGGGTACGTCCGGACGTTCGAGGACGCCCTGTCGGACCCCCTCGTCTCGGACGTGACCGATGCGATCGCCGAGGGGGCGACGAGGGAGGACGACGGGCGTTCCCGGGATCGCGTCGTGACGACGGTCGGAGGCGCTGGACTCCCCCCGGCCGACCGGGCGGCGGCCGACGCGCCCACGACCGTGTCGGCGCTCTCCGAGGCCGCCCAGTTCGACGTGCTCGTGCGGTTCGTCCAGGACCTCCGGTACGCCCGCGACGCCGAGACGCTCGGTCGCTACGAGTACAACCGGACGGTCGCCGAGACGCTCGTCGACGGCGTCGGCGACTGCAAGGACAAGACGCACCTCCTCGGGGGCCTCCTCACCTCGGCGCTGTCGTGTGACGTCGCGATGCTGTTCCAGCCGGCGCACGTCCTGCTCGGGGTCGCGATCGAGGACGTCCCCTCGCCGTTCGCCGACCGCGAGACCGTGCGGCTCGACGGCCGCGAGTACCTCCCCGTCGACCCATCCTGGCGGTTCGAGATCGGCGCGTACCCCGACGCGCCGATCACGGCCGCGTACGGCTCCCGTCGATGGTTGCACTACGACGTGGGCGCGATCGGGCGGGGGCTCGACCGGAACGTCCACGACGTCCTCGAGAACGGCGTACCGAAGCGCGGGTGATCGGGGTCGGTCCTCGGGCGCCCATCGTCGCGTGGTAGATCGCCGTGGACAACGCCCGGGACACCAAGCGTGACGGTCCAGCACGCCTGATCGGTGCCGCGAGCTACCATGCGTCGACGCTACGATATTAGGAGTCGTCGGGAATACCGTCCGTGCCGTCTCCCTTGTATGGAGCGGGAATCCATCTGGAACGCGACCCATGGCAGTCGGGCACCAGCAGGCCATCCAACACCGCGACTTCCGACCCCACCACGGCGGAGTCCACCAGCAGCCGACGGCGCGGTCCGAACAGCTCCCGCCCGGGGTATCTCGGTACCGCGCACGTCCACCCATGACGTGCAGGTGGCGTCCTCATGAGCGCGACCCGGCAAGCGGTGATCCCCAGGCTCGCCCCCGCCCCACCGGGAACCCGTCGACATCGGCTGGCGTTCCTGGTGCTGTGGGTGGTCGATCTCGTCGCCGCCTCCCTCTTCGTCGTCCTCCCCCAGCTGTCCGAACTGAACCCGATCACCGTCCACCTCTACGAGCTGTTCGGGGTTGCCGGGGTCGCCTTCGCTGCGAGCTGTTACGCCGCCGTCGTGGTCGTCCTGGGCCACGCCCTGTCGTCACCGTGGGACGTCCGATTCCTGAAGGTCGTGGTGGCACTGTACGCCCTCTTCGCGATCAACAACGTGCCGCTGCTCCTGTTCGGGTTCTCGCTGATCGGGGTGATCGGGGGCTGAGTGGACCGCTTCGAAGCACGCCCCCTCGAAGCGACAGACGCGTGGACATCTGCGTCGAACCGGGGGCAGTACCTACCAGAAGCCGGTCCTTTCGACGATCTGTAACGTCCACCTGAACTGCCCACCGTCACTCCTTACCCGACGACTACGTTGACCTACCGGTCAGAGCGCTCGGATCGGGGGACTGAACCGTCACTATCCTTAACAACCTGTAGACTCAATAACAAGACAAGATGAACGGAGTATTCTTCAGGGACGCTGAAGACAGGCCGGGCCGCGTCACGGAGGACCTCGTGGTCGACTACCACGGCGAGTGGAACGAGGCGGTCGAAGCGTGCGTCCGGCGGATCGAGGCCGAACACGGGAGCGGCGCCGGCGAGGCGTTCGACGCCGACGTCTCCGACGAGCTGCTCATCGAACTCCCGGAGGAGGCCCCGATCGTCGAGATCGAGCGCGTCGGATGGCGCGACCTCGAGTAGGCCCGGAGGACACCACCACAGCGTCGGTGTCCCGCGATATTACCGAACCCTTTAGGTTTACGTGCCTCCGATATCCCGGCCATCGGCTCGGACGGCGAATCCGCCCCCACACCGTTCCTGCTACACACCGCCCGGAAGGGCTCCGAGAGCGAAGCCAGGGCCAGGACAGCGGCGGGACAGACGGGGTCACCGAACCGGGTCACGACAACCAGTGGAAGGACGGGACTGAACCTGATCGTCGATCTTTCCGGTCAGGTCCGCGGCTCGTCATCGAACTTCGCGAGCAGCAACACGAGGGGGACGACCAGCGACGACGGATCGTCGTACCGCGCCGTCTGACT
>SLIW01000051.1 GCA_007135435.1 Natronomonas sp. | reverse complement strand
GCCTCGGCCGAGACAACAACTCGACCGATGCCTAAACTTACGATGCGTTTATGTGGGCCGGCAGTGACGAGCCCGTATGGCGAGTCTGAGAGACCTCGGGCTGTCGGAGTACGAGGCCCGGGCGTATCGAGCCCTCCTGAAGACGGGTCCCACAACCGCCAAGGAGTTGTCTCGCGCCAGCGACGTCCCCATGGGTCGCATCTACGACGTCCTCAACAGCATCGAGGGGTACAACCTCGTCCGGTCGCAGACCGCCTCGCGCCCGAAGAAGTACGTCGCGGTGGAGCCGTCGACCGCCCTGGAACGGCTGCTGGAGGACAAACGTCGCGAGCTGGAGGAGAGGGCCGAGCAGTACGAGGCGATCGTCGACGACCTCGCCGGCGAGCTCGAGACGGCCGAGCCGGTCGAGGAGACCTTCTGGACCGCGGCCGTCGGTCCCGAGGAGACCGTCGACCTCCTCGTCGAGCGGCTGTCGGCGGCGGACGTGCAGGTCGTCATGGTGGTGTCGACGTACACCGAGCAGTTCTTCGACATCGACGAGGTCGGGACGCTCATCCTCGACGAACTCACAGAGGCGATTGAGCGGGGCGTCGACGTCCAGCTCCTGCTGCGGCCCGACCTGGTCCCGCGGCTCCCCGAGTCCATCGGCGAGCGCTACCGGTCGTCGCTGATGGACCACGACGGCTTCTCGGTGCGGACCAGCGAGAACGTCTCGGGGACGTTCACCCTGATCGACGAGACGGAGGTCGTCATCGAGGTTCCCCACCCGCTGAAGAGCCAGGAGGCCTTCGCGATGATCGACCTCAAGGACCGCGAGTTCGCCGGGAGCGTCCGCGCGGAGTTCGAGCCCCGCTGGGCACAGGCGGAACCCCTCACCTTCTGAAGCGACCCGACACCCCTCAGCTTCTGAAACCACCTGGGAGCTTATCCCCGTCTTCAGGCAAGAGCCCGCGTAGCGCGACCCCGCTCGGACGCAGGGACGAGAGACGCATGGACCATAGACGGGTGGATGACGGACGCGTGGACCATAGACGGGTGGATGACGGACGCATGGACCATAGACGGGTGGATGACGGACGCATGGACGAGAGACCGATGGACGGCTGAGGGATGGACGACCCCGAGACGCTCCTGGCGCTGCTGGACTCCTCGCACGACAAGCTCGTCGTCCTCGACGAGGAGGGGACCTGCGTGTACGCCAACGCGGCGCTGGATCGACTGCTCGGGTACCACCCGGACGAATTCGTCGGCGACGACGCCCTCTCGTACGTCCACCCCGACGACCTCGAGCGGGTGCGGGACGCCTTCGAGGGGGTCGTGGCCGGCGACGGCGAGCGGACGGCCGACCTGGAGTACCGCTACCGGAGGGCCGACGGATCGTGGGTGTGGCTCGAGAGCCGGCTGTCCAACCGGGCGTCGGACACCATCGGCGGCTACCTGGTGAGTTCCCGGGACGTCACCGACCGGAAGCGGGCCGCAGAGCGGCTCCGGGAGAGCGAACGCCGCCTCGAGCAGGTCGCCGCGAACACCGACGAGGTCCTGTGGATGTTCACCGGGGACTGGTCGGAGCTGCTGTTCGTGAACGACGCCTACGAGGACCTCTGGGGGATGCGCGTGGCCGACCTCGAGGAGGACGCCACCCGGTTCCTCGACGGCGTCCATCCCGAGGACCGCGATCGGGTCGTCGCGGCGATGGAGCGGCTCTCCGCGGGCGAACCGGTCGACCTCGAGTATCGGGTGAACCCCGGCCTCGATTTCCGCCGGTGGGTGTGGGTCCAGGGGGCCCCGGTCGTCGAGGACGGGGAGGTCACCCGCGTGGTCGGCTTCGCCAGGGACGTCACCGATCGACGGCGGCGGGAGCGTCAGCTCCAGGTGATCGACAACCTCCTCCGGCACAACCTCCGCAACGACATGAACGTCGTCCTGGGGCACGCGGAGCAGTGCGCAGACGAGGTCGCCCCTCCGGTCGCTGCTCGCCTGGAGACGATCGCGAGGACGGGTCGGGGGCTGCTCGAGACGGCCGAGAAGGAGCGGGACATCGTCGAGGTGCTCTCCGCGAACCGACGGCCGGAGCGACTCGACATGGTCGCGATCCTCGAGGGGGTCCTCGAGGACGTCCGGGAGGCACACCCCGACGTGGACGTCGACGCGACGGTCCCGCCACAGGCGACGGCCCTCGCGCTCCCGGGGGTCCGCCGAGCGGTCTTCGAGCTCGTCGAGAACGCCGTCGACCACGCCGAGTCGGACCCGTCGATCCGGGTGGTGCTCGAGACGACGGACGAGAGCGTCGAGATCGCGATTCGCGACGCGAACCCGCCGATCCCCGACAACGAGGTCGGGCCACTCTTCGCGGACGGCCCACCGAGCGACGTCTACCACGGGACGGGGCTCGGCCTCTGGCTGGCGTACTGGATCGTCGACCGGTCGGACGGCGACATCAGCTTCGAGCGGACGACGGACGGGGAGGGGAACCTCGTCAGGCTCTCCTTCGATCGCGACGTGGACTGCCCCGAGGGGTGATCAGCAAACCACCTCGCCGCGGACAGCGTGGCCTCACCAACAAATCGCCTCGCGAACGGCCACGTGGACAGCCCCCCGGAAACGATAAGCCAGGTACGTGACCCCTGCCCCGCAATCGGACGCGCTATCCGTCGCCGTTCAGCTCGGCCTTCAGCTGGCCGAACTCGGCGACGCGCTCGGCGTGGGCGTTGTGCTGGTGGATCGACTCGTCGTTCGACTGCTCCATGTAGACGATCGCCTCCTCGGAGAGGTCGGGGTAGGCCTCGACGAGCCCCTCGGCCATCGCCCGGACGCAGTCCTCGACGAACTTCGCGTCCGCGTGGCTCTCGTAGGTCATGTGGTCCTCGTCGGGGCGCTTCGCCAGGTTGTAGATCCGCGCGCTCATCGCGTCCCGGGCGACGTCGATGAGGTCGTGGAGGTCGACGCTCGGGTCGCCCGCCGTCTCCACGGTCAGCGTCGCGTGGCCGCGCTGTGAGTGGCCCGGCTGCGGCACCTCCTCGAGGAACCGGTCGACGGTCTCGCGGTCGACGTCCATCGCCAGGAGCGCGTCGCGGGCGCGCGACTCGCTCATCCCCTGCGAGCACGGGCAGACGGTCATCCCGACCACGTGACAGCCGATCTCCTCGCGGGTCCCCTCCTCGGTGGCCGTCGCCGACGCGATGATGTC
>SLIW01000084.1 GCA_007135435.1 Natronomonas sp. | reverse complement strand
TTTGAGCCGCTGGATGGCGTGGGTGTCCTCGAAGTTGGTCGTCATCGGTGGGTCGGTGATGCGTGCTGATGGGTGCCGGTGGTGTTGATCGGTGACTCGCTACTGGTCTGGGTCCCGGCACGTGACCTCGATTCAGGTGACGGCGTCACGTTTCCGACGTACGGACGCCAGCTGGATAAGCGAGCGCGGCGATTCCCAGCGAACGAGAACGGCAACGCAGGGTGATACCCGAGTTGTTGCGAGAGGATCGTCCGTATACAGGGGTAGAGGGGGCTGAGGCATGAAGGAACTGGACGCTACCTCGTCACTGTGGATGGCGTTTGATCGCGTTGTCGAGCATGCAGCGTTCACGCACGGAAACGCTCGACCCGGAACGGTGAGATGTCCACCTCGGGGCTCTCGCCGAGAACGAGATCGGCGACAACTCGCCCACTGTAGGGACCGAGCGTGAGTCCGGTCGGCCCGTGGCCGGTCGCGAGGTACGCCCCCTCGATTTCGGGAACCGGGCCGATGATGGGGAGGCCATCGGCCGAGGCCGGGCGGAGTCCGACGCGTGTCTCCAGGTGGTGGGCCTCGTCCAGGCCGGAGGCGACGCGCAACGCTTCGGTCGACACCTCCTGGAGACCCCCCAGCGTGACGTGCGGCTCGAATCCCGTCCCGGACTCCCTGGTCGCCCCACAGGCGACCTGGTCGTCGGGCCACGGGACCTGGTAGTGGCCGCGGAACGCCTTCAGGATGGGCCACCCCTCCGTCGGTCGTGTGTGCCCGAGCGGTCCGACGTCCAGGTGCAGGATCTGCCCTCGCTGTGGCTCAACCGGGATATCGACGCCGATGTCGGTGGCGAGATCGGGCGACCACGCCCCGCCGGCCACCACGACGGTATCGGCGGAGTAGGTGTCCCCCTCGGCCGTCTCGACTCCACCCACGATTCCCTGATCGACGAGTATCCCCGTCACGTCGCCATCGTGGATGGTCGCTCCCGCCGCGGCGCTCGCCTGGCGTAGGGAACTCGCGAACGCCTGCCCGTTCACGCGGGCACCGTCCTCGTAGAACATCGCTCGTTCGACCCCCGACAGCGGTGGGTACAGCTCCCGTGCTCGTTCGGGCGAGACCTCCTCGAACCGACCCGGCCTCGGGTGTCCGTGTTCGTCGCTCCGTCGCTCTGCTCTGCGCTTCGACTCCTCGAAAGCGCCCACCTCATCAGCGTCGACAGCGACGGCGAGGAGCCCCGGACGGGTGTAGGTGTGGTCGTACCGATCGAGTTCGGACGCCAGGACTGGATAGTGGTCTGCGGCGTGGAGTGCGAACTCGAACCAGTCCGGAGACTCGTTCAGGCTCGACGTCGCGGGAAAGACGATCCCGGCTCCAGCGGCGGTCGCCCGGCCGGCGTCTCCCCGGTCGATCAACAGCGTCTCGAACCCCTCGCGGGCCAGGTGATACGCGGTCGCCGAACCCACGATGCCGCCCCCGACGACGACGGAATCGTAGTCGGTCACGTATAGCGAAGCGTGATCTTCCAGATTAATACTACCGGCACCCCGCCGAACCCGCCAGGGCCAATTGACCGAACCGTCCGTGGTGCAACTGAGGCTCCCAGTTCCACCACGTCCCAGCGCCGCGAACCGACGTCAGCCGTCGGATTCCTCGGGGTCCATCCCTGGCGGGGTGACGAGGTGTTTGACGCCCGTCCGGTTCTGTATCTCGAAGCGATACAGCTGGCTGTCCTCGACCTCGCTCGCGCGCTCGAGCGCGTCCGGTCGCCAGAGCCCCTCCATGGAATCGACGAGCGAGTCGACATCCTCCTGGGGTACCGGCGAGAGGGTCCCCTCGAGCGCGACGCTCCGCCACATGTACTCCGAGCGTGCGTCGAACACAAGGAAGCTCGCGACGGCAGTCTCCTCGGTCAGGATGGCCTTCTGGCTCGTCTCACCGACGAGGTAGCTGAAGTAGAGGTTCGACTCCCCGTCGAAGGCGTACGAGATAGGGATCATGTACGGGAGTCGATCGGTCGGGAGGCCGAGGACGCCCACGCGCTGGGCCGTCAGGAAGCTCCCGATCGCTTCCCCGTCCATGCGCTCGACGCCGTAGGTCTCGAATTCGTCGATCGTCACTGCCCCACCGTACGGTGCCGATGGTAATAAAGTCCGGACGCCGAGTGCGCCGGCGGCGGCGTGAATGACACCATCCGATCGTGACGCCCATAGAGTTACGCCGCTGCGGTCGGCGCCCTCGAAAGGTTGACATTCCCGATGCCTCCGAGTAACAGTGGCCGGTGCCGGCTGAGTCAGCCTTCAGTGTCGACCGAGTCAGCCGCCAGTGTCGGCTACCTGGTTCGCGTATGCACCGGGGAGGAGTGCGTAGATCGACGCGTTGTCGACGAGCGCATCCACGGTCGTATACTCGTCGACCGCATGAACCGTATCGGTCCCGAGGGCGAACTCGACGGTGGGGATCCCGGCGTTCCGGAGCTTCTTCGCGTCGCCACCACCGGTCGCACTCCGACGGTAGATCCGTTCGCCCGTCACCTCCGTCGCCGCAGACGCGACGGCCTCGACGAGCGGGCCGTCGATCGGCTCGGCGGTCCCGACGCTCCAGGAGACGTCCGTCATCGTGACGCCCCGACAGTCGTCGGCACAGGCGCGGATCTCCGAGAGTATCTCGGGTGTGTCCACGCCGGCGGTCAGTCGGATGTCGATCCGGGCGCGGGCGAACTGGGGGACGCTGTTGATGGATTCGCCACCCTCGATCGTCCCGAGGTTGATCGTCGGGTGTTCGAAGAGCTCCCTGACCGTCGACTCACCCATGAGCGGTCCGTAGTAGGCCACGGACTCCTCGATGATCGCCTCGAGCGATGGATCGACGTCGAGCGCGATAGTCCCAAACCGCTCCCGCAACAAGGTGATGGCGTCGTAGAGGCGGTCGATGGCGTTCGTGCCGAGCATCGGCCGGGAGCCGTGGGCGGCGTGCCCGCGTGCCTCCAGCGTGAGCCAGATGCTGCCGCGGTCCGCCACCGTGACCGAGTGACGACCCTCGGCGCAGGTCGGCTCGCCGATGACGCACGCGTCGGCCTGGATCCGATCGGCCGCGAGGAGCGCCGGGAGTCCGGCGTCGCCGCCGACCTCCTCGTCGCTCACGATCACGAACTGCAGCGTGACCGGTGGAATCGTGTCGGTCTCGACGTACGCCCGGGCCGTCGACAGCATCGACGCGATCTGACCCTTCATGTCCGTGGCACCGCGGCCGTACACCCGGTCGCCGTCACGTTCGCCCACCGGGTCGCGGGTCCACTCGTCCGCGTCGAAGGGGACGGTATCGACGTGTCCGTTGAGACAGAGCACGCGGTCGGTGCGCCCCTCCAGGGTCGCGACCAGGTTCGGTTTCGCCGGATCGACCGCGTACTGCTCGGTCGCCAGCCCGAGCGCCGCGAACCGGGCGTCGATCCAGTCGACGATGGCACGCGTCTGGCCCGGTGGAGTCTGGGTATCGTACGACAGGAGCTCGAGAGCGGTGTCCGCGACCGCCGCTCGGCGCTCGCGCAGGAACTCGATCGGCGGTCGTGACGTCGGTTCGGACATTCGATCTCACCTATGATCTGGTTCGCGTTTACCGTGGAACGGGACGTCGTCGTATCGAAGAGGGCGAAGACGATAACACCCCGGGGTTATTCCCGGGCGAGGGGACCGACATCCACGAGACTGCAACCAGTATCGCCTCGTATCGATCGCCACACTGCGGGGGATGGGGGAGAATTCGAATTCGTTCAACCCACCCGAAAAAGTGGTGGGTCATCGATGACCGCAGGCATGCTCGTTCCGTCGCTGGACGACCGTGTCTCTCGACGCGACTACAATCCGACGACGAATTCCGTCTCCTCGACCGGAGTCGCCCCGCGTTCGACCGCCTCGCGCACCGAGAGTTCGTCCTTCAGCAGGAAGAACAGGTGGTCGGCTCGTTCCCAGTGGGCGACCGAGTTCCGGAGGATGTCGGCGTGCTCGGTGTACTTCTCCGTGACGACGCAGTACGGTTCGAGGTCGTCGACGACCACCGGTTCGAAGTACTCCGTCTCGAGGAACTCGCGGACGGCTTCGAACTCGTCGGCGGGGACCGCGAAGCGGTAGGCGCTCCGGTCGTAGTACGCCCGGAGCTCGTCGAAGACGTCCTCCCTGTCGAAGTAGTGGGTGAAGAGGTACTCGTCACCGACGTGGAAGACCGTGATGCGCTCGGCCGTGACCTCGAACTCTGGCATCCTCATACGGACGGTTGTAACTATTCTCGAGACCGCAATACGAGCCTCGGGTTTCAGCAATCGTCTCGAGGACTTCGGTTGACGGCCGGTACAGAATTACAACCGTCCGTATCAGGCCGGGGTGACGACGTCCTCACACGACGGGCATTCGGCGAAGACGCTCGGCCCGTCCGCCGTCTCGTACTCGATCAGGAGCCGGTAGTCCGGGATCTCGGTCCCGCAGTGCGGACAGCCGCCGAGTGGGGGGCGCGTGGAGCTCATTGGCGGTCGTCGTCAGTACCGACACCCGAGACACTCAAAAACGTCAGCCAAGCGCGGCGGAAGTGAAATCGGAGGTCGGCCAGCGGTGCTCCACGTTCCGTGGGCGGACGGCCTGATTCGGTCCGTTGTCCGACGTTGGGTTCGTGATGCAACCCATCTGGAACGAGGACCTTCTGTGCAGCGTCGTTCATCCTTCGTTCACCACCGTGGATGCAAAGTCTACGTATATAGTTACCAATTCCCTAAACGTGGTTGTCGAGTGGTTTCGGCTTCATCGAATTCCGTGACGAACAGGGTATCGGGAACCAGGACGAACTCTCCGTGATGGACCGGTTCCAGTATTTCCCACTGGCGCCGGGAGGGCCATGGCGACGGTCGCGAGCCGAGACGACTGGTCACGCTCGAGCTACTCGTCGGCGTTCGTTCCACTCTCACCGAACCGTCGCAGTAACAGGTACCCGGCTGTGCCGAATCCGGCCAGCGTACCGAGGACACCGAACCCCGGGCCGACTCCATCGGTTAGCGACGCATTCGACGACGTGGGCGTCGGCGTCGCTGTCGGCGTCGCTGTCGGCGACGGGGTCGGTGTGGTCGTCTGCGTCGGTGACGGTGTGGCTGCCGGCGACGGCGTCGGGTCCGGGGTGGATGGCTCGCTCGGCCGCTCGATGCGGTCGCCCTCTGCATCTGCGGGGATACTGATCGTCTGCGGCGACTCGTCCGACCAGACGTGGTGGTGATTGAGCGTGCCCTGTGCGATGCGCGAGCCGTCACTGTGACCCTCGAACTCGGTCTCGACGGCGTGGACGCTCCCGGCCTCGGTGGCGAAGAACACGACGCCGTCGACCACGATCGGCGAGAAGGGAATCGCCGCGTCAGCCGAGAACGACCAGTCCGCTTCACCGGTTTCAGTGTGCAGGCCGTAGACGTGACCGTCGTCGCTCCCGACGAAGACCGTGCCGTCGGCGACGGTCGGCGACGACGTGATCGAGTCGCCGGTCTCGACCGTCCAGCGTTCGTCGCCGTCTTCGGCTCCGAACGCGTGGATCGTGCCGTCGCTATCCCCCACGTAGACGGTGCCGTCGGCCACCGTCGGGGAGGAGACGAGCCAGCCGCCGCCGCTGCCGCTGCCGTCGACTGTCCACGCTTCATCCCCGGTGTCGGTATCGAAGACGAGCACGGGGTCGAACCCGACGTACACGCGGTCGTCGACCACCGTCGGCGCAGAGAACGAGGCCCGCTGCTCGGACCGCCACACCGCCTCGCCACTGTCGGCGTCGAGGGCGTGGAACTGCGGTGGGGCCGTCATGGTCCCGTGTGGCCGGCCGCCGACGTAGACGGTCCCGTCGACCACCGCCGGCGCCGGCCCGAACATCCCGCCGCCCTCCTCCAGTTCGTGGACCCAGATCTGCTTGCCGGTATCTGCATCGAGGGCCGCGACCGCCTGCCCGTTCGGGAGGTAGAGGGTATCGTCTGAGACTGTCGGTACCGTCGCGGCGCCGTGTACCTCGACGTGCCACTCGTGTTCGCCTGTTTCGGCGTCGATCGCGTGTAGTTGGCCGCTCGCGCGCGAGCTGCTGGTCACGTACACGGTGCCGTCGACCACTGTCGGGACGCGCTTGCCGCGCATCGGACTGTATTCGTACCCACCGACCTCGGTCTCCCACTCCAGCTCGCCGGTACTGGCGTCGATGGCGTACAGGTATCGCTCGTTGCTGACGACGTAGACCGAGCCACCGACGACCGTCGGGGCACCCTCGACCGGCCCACTGGTTTCGAACGCCCAGGCGTGACCGTCACTGGCGTCCCCGAGACTCCCGTTCGCGATGGCTGTCGTACTGGCGACCCCGAAGAGCGGAGCCGCTACCGCCTGAAGCGTGTCCCGTCTCGTCAGACGACGCATGGCCGGAGCCATCGCGTTGTCCGGGGAAAGAGGTTCGGAAGCCTCAAATCGCCGTTTGAGTCTCTCGCCGTCGCGACAAGCGCCGGAGGAGCTCCGTCACGAACCCACGTGAGAGCGTGCCACCGAACTGTTCTTATAATCATCTAGATCAACTGTAAACTAATGGACTGCTATGATACTAATCAGTCTCATCACTGTATAGGACGAATTTTATGACACGGTCCGTGGCGGTGCTCGTCTCTCGTGGTGGTCTCTCTCCTGAATTCGACCAGGACCCCAACGCTGGTCGGCAAGGATCAGTACCTTCCGTTCGCCCATCTTATGGGTGCCAGATGGCGCTGTCAGCGTGATCGTTTGGGGTCGTCGCATCAGCGTATGGGGTTGTCACGACCACATACGGCGCTGTCGTTGACCGTGATACCACTCACTGATCGGCTGGCGGGAGACGGATGCCAGAGCGATGCCGAATCGTCGCCGAAGAGAGGTGCGCTATCACCCGAGAACACGTCCCGGTTCCGCCCCTCGTTGCCGCTCGGGCGGCGTGTCCGGTTTCGGCCGAGCTTCCCAGGCAGCCACGGGTCCGTGTCCGCTGAGTATCCGATCCTCCGGGATATCTCCGCCGATTCTCAACTCGAGGGAACGTTGTGGTGGGTTAATCCATCCCCACTCCGATAGACACTCTGTCGTGAACAGCGGACCAGGGTGGTCCCCCAGAGACACGAGATCGACGTTCGAGTTACCGTTTGTCGGCGTAGCGGAGCTCGATAATGAGGTCATCCAAGCTACCGATGGGGTCGCCGTGAGTTCGGGGACGCCGACTCCGTAGCACATGGTGGTGAATCCTCGTCGATCCTCGATCCGGCCGACTTGCGACGATACCAGAACCGTTTCGAGCGCTCCCCTGTAACGACGTGGTACCCGTGAACGACCTCCTGACGACGCCCTTTCCCGTCCCGGAGCTGCTCGTCCGCGTCGTCGTGGCGATCGTCACGGGTGGCCTGATCGGCCTGGAACGGGAACGACGGCCGACGCGGAAGTTCGCCGGGTTGCGAACGATGGCGCTTCTCTGTGGCGCCGGTCCGCTCGTGGTGTTCGTCGCCCGGACCGAGGGGGCCCCGGTCGTGATCGCCATCTACGTCGCCCTGGCCGCCGTGCTGGCGGTCGCGGTCGCGTACGTCCGGTTCGCGCTGACCGATGAGGACGTGGGTTTCACCACCTCCATCACCGTGCTCTTGGTCGCGTTGCTCGGCGTGCTTGTCGGGTACGGTCGGTTCTTCGAGTCCACCTCGATCGCGATCGTGATCGTCGTGCTCCTGGCCGAGAAGGAGCGACTGCACCGATACGTCGCGGCCGTCTCGGACCGGGAGCTGATCGATTCGCTGAAGCTCGGCGCGCTGGTCTTCATCCTCTACCCGATCGCTCCCGCGGTCGCCGTCGACCCGTACGGCGTCCTCGTCCCGCGAGACGTGCTGCTGTTCGCGATCTTCGTCCTCTCGATCCAGTTCGCGTCGTACGTCTCCATGCGGCAGCTGGGGGGTTCACGGGGGCTGGCGCTCACCGGGCTGCTCGCCGGCGGGGCGAACTCGTTCGCGACCGCCGGCGTCCTCGCCAGGATGGCCCGACGGTCACCCGACGCCGTCGATGCCGCGTCCGCGGCGTTGCTGCTGGCCAGCACCTCCATGATCCTGCGGAACGTCGCGATCGCGGTCGTCCTGGCGGTCGGCATGCTCTGGGCACTCTGGCTGCCGGCGATCGCGATGGTCGGCCTCGCGCTAATCATGGCCGCCGTCGTGTGGCACCGCATGGAGGTCTACGACCGGTTCGACATGGATCTCGACTCGCCCTTCTCCGTCACGGCCGCGGTCAAGTTCACCGCGGCGTACGTCGTCGTCCTGATCGTGGCGGTGGTGGCCGAGGCGTCCCTCGGCGAGGTCGGGCTGTACGGGACGGCGTTCCTCGGCGGGCTCGTCTCGTCGGCGGCCGTCTCGGTGACGGCCGCGACGGTGCTCAACGAGGGCGCGGTCGGGACCACGCAGGCGGCCGGGATGGTCGTGCTGGGGATCACCGCCAGTCTGACGTCGAAGATCGTCCTGGTCGAGGTGGTCAGCGGCCGGATGCGGAAGGCAATGCTCTCGATGACGATCGTCGGGATCGTCGGAGTTCTCGTGTTTCTGCTGCTGTGAGCGATGTGTCGCTGCCGGTCGAACCATGGCGGAGTCCATGGCAGGATGCCGGTGCACCTGGCACCTCGGAGCGTCGTTGCTGGTCTTCGGACGATCACTCACCGCTCGGGAGCTTCTTTACTGACTGACGCCAAACGTCCAACAGTGACGTCCATCGACCCCGACGCGGTCGAATACATCCCTCCGGAAGCGGCGAGCACCTACACGAAGCTGGCTGCAGCGTACGGACAGGAGTACTATCGATCGGTGGCGGAGGACGTAACCGAGCAGCTGGAGCCCGGGGACCGGCTCCTCGATGCGGGGACTGGACCGGGGTTTCTCCCGATACTGATCGCAGAGCTGGTGGATTCAGCCAGGATCTACGCGTTCGATTTCACGCCCGAGCTGGTGAAGCACGGGTACGACGAAGCGAGACGGCGCGGCGTCGACGATATCGTGTCGTTCTTCGTGGCCGATTGTTATGCCATCCCGTCACCCGATCACAGCTACTCACACCTCCTCTCAACGGGTGTTCTCCATAGCCTCGACGACCCGATCTCGGTGCTGGACGAGTTCCATCGCGTGCTCGAACCCGGCGGCGTGGCGTGGGTATTCGATCCGGCGATCATGGACGTCCCCGATGAACCCGATATCGAACTCACGGAGCACGAGAGAGACGTCTTCGAGGCGTATGGGGTCGCGACCGGTGACGAGGAGCGGTCCTTATCGATGAGCCGAGCGGAGGAAATCGTGGACGACTCCTCGTTCGCCGATGCCGTCATCGAGGAAGGTGACCGAGGGGACGTTCGGGTATTTCTGACACGTAGTTACTGAGAGCAGCGGCTTTCGGGGGCGATCAGGTTCAGGGAAAACGAGATTGGTCCGACGTTTGGCGCTTCCACCTGGATATCGGTCGATGCTGGCTAGTCACTGTATCTCTCACGACCCCCACGATGTATTCAGCTAATGGCGGAGCGACCCTGCCGTTTAACCGGCGTATTCCCCCTCATAGCTCCGTTGACTTATACCACATTTTCCTGAAACGACTGCTCAGTGATCGCTCTATATTTCCCCCTGTCCCCCCTCTTTCTCAGCTCCCGGGAATAGTTGTACGAGTTTATTCGTTCGTCGAGCAATATTCTAGGAGGTGATATCATGACTGACCGACTCGCAGGGAAGGCGGCACTGGTCACCGGCGCATCGTCTGGAACCGGGCGGGCGATCGCCCTCACGTTCGCCGAGGAGGGAGCAAGCGTCACGGTCGCCGACGTGCGACGCGATCCCCGGGAAGGGGGCACCCCCACAGACGAACTCATCGAGGAATCCGGTGGCGATGGACAGTTCGTCGAGACCGACGTCAGCGACGTCGACGCCCTCCAGACGGCGATCGACGAGACGGTGAGCGCGTTCGGGTCGCTCGACGTGATGGTGAACAACGCGGGGGTCTTCCCCGGATTGCAGCCGATCTCGGAGGTCGACGAGGAGGATTACGAGTGGCTCATGAACATCAACCTGAAGGGGGTCGTGTTCGGGAGCAAGCTGGCGGCCGAAGTCATGCGCGAGCAGGGCGACGGCGGAGCAATCGTCAACCTCTCCTCGATCGCCGGGTTGAACGGGTTCACCGACTCGTCGCTCTACTGCGCCTCGAAGGGCGGGGTCGCCAACCTCACCCGCGAACTGGCGCTGGAACTGGGCCCGGACGGCATCCGCGTCAACGCCATCAACCCGGGCGTCATCGAGACCGCGATGACGACCGAGGACGAGGAGGTCGCCGGGACCATGCTGGAGGAGATCCCGCTTCGTCGCGACGGGAGACCCGAGGACGTGGCCGACGTGGCGCTGTTCCTGGCCAGCGACGAGTCCGCCTACGTCTCCGGACACAACCTCGTCGTCGACGGTGGCCTCACCGCCGGTGTCTGACGGAGGGGTCTTCCGGGTTTGACCGATAGGTGGTCTCGCGGATCCGTCCCTCAGGTCATCGGGTATCGAGCAGCGTGGACGTCCGGTGCTGTGGCACCAACCTCACCGATTACCCGTCGGCCCTATCGTGACGAGCCTCGTCGAGTTCCGACAGTCCAACGACACACCTGACTTCGAGCCGGTGTCTCAGACCGGCTCGGGACATCGAGCTCTGTTGGACTTCGTCCCTATTCGCCACCGCTCGGGGTCTCGACGTCGACAACGGCGGCCTCCGGGGCGTTACGTCTGACGCTCTCGAGACCCTGTTCGCATTTCTGGCGGCTCGCGTACCCCTCGCCACTGTCGGCGATGATGTTACCGTTGTCGTGGACGAGTCGCCAGCGCCACGCTCCCGCGCGGTCCTCGTAGATCTCGAAGGTCGCCTTCGACATGACCTCCCTTGGTCCAGCGGGCACTTCGGTCTACCGACGGCGACCGTGTCGCAGTGCCGCGGCTTAGGGGACTCCCCTCGCGACTCCCACGTCGGTGGTGAGGACCACCATCTGCCGTGCGCGCCATATGCGGTGGGAGTGGGATTCGAACCCACGAGGCCTCTCGGCCACCTGCTTTCCAGGCAGGCACGTTGGACCACTCTGTCATCCCACCCTGTCTGTGCGTGTCCCCACGGACGCGTGAAGCGTCGAATCCGCAACACCCGCGGACCGTCGGATAGGGATCGCGACCAGGTGTGTATGCGGTATACATACGCGAGAGTCTGTCGCTTCGGGCTGTTGACCGACACCGCCTGTGCCTTTTCATAGTCGCCCCAGCCGAGTGCGTCGACGATCACGATGCGCCTCCCGCCAGTTCTCGTCATCCTCACTTTGTCGACCGATTCACGCTGTTGTCGGAAGTGGACGCGATGATCCGTGTGTGCACGAGGTGGTGCCGCTACTGGAGGTGCGCTGCGAACCAGTCGGCCGCCACGTTGGCGACCTCCTCGAGTTCGCCCTCCCCTTCGAAGAGGTGGCCGGCGCCCTCGACGACATGCAGTTCCCGCTCACAGGAGAGCCGCTCGAGGACGTCGCGGTTGAGTCCGAGCACCTGCGTGTCAGCGCCGCCCACGATGAGCAACGTCGGCGCTCGAACATCGTCGAGGACCTCCTCGGCCATGTCGACCCGGCCACCGCGCGAGACGACTGCCGCGATCTCCTCGCCGCGACGTGCCGCGGCCCGTAACGCCGACGCCGCGCCAGTACTGGACCCGAAGTAGCCCACCTCCAGGTCGGCCGTCTCCGCTCGATCGCGGAGCCACTCGGTGGCCGCGACCAGGCGGTCGGTCAGCAGTGGGATGTCGAAGCGGTTCTCCCGGAGCTGGTCTTCCTCTTCGGTCAGCAGGTCGAACAGCAGCGTCCCGAGGCCTCGATCGCGGATGACCTCGGCGACGAAGTTGTTCCGCGGACTGTGTCGGCTGGAACCGCTCCCGTGGGCGAAGACCACGATCCCCGACGCACCGGCCGGGACGTCCAGGATCCCCTCGAGCTCGACGTCGTCGACCGGGATCGATACCCGTTCCTCGGACGAGTGGATCATGCCGTACCGGACGGTCTCCACGGAGTTCAGCAGTCGGGTGGTTCCTACCGGATGAGAACGGCGGCAGCCTACAGGTGCCTCCAGCCCGTCGTTCGGTCGAGAGCCATGTTCGGATCCAGTCGATTCAAGGACCGTACCCAGGCGGGCGAACGACTCGGCGAGGTGCTCCGAGAGCGGGGGATCGACG
>SLIW01000553.1 GCA_007135435.1 Natronomonas sp. | reverse complement strand
TGAAGTCGGGCGACGGCGACCGGTACCTCAAGGACGACCCCGACGACGACTCGGAGTACGTCCCCGAAGGGGTCGAGGCCGCGACGCCGTACAAGGGAACGCTCCAGTCGGAACTCCACCAGCTCGCGGGTGGGATGCAGTCCGGGATGGGGTACGTCGGCGCCGAGACGATCCCGGAGTTCAAGGAGCGCGCCGAATTCGTCCGCGTCTCCCACGCCGGCCAGACCGAGAGCCACGCCCACGACGTCGTCATCACCGACGAGGCGCCGAACTACAGCCCCGACAGGTGAGGGTGGCGCGCCGAGGGAGGACGGTTTCGTCGAGGTTGTTGGTCCCGATCTTACGCTCCTTCGTCGTGCGGTTCCATGGCTCTCGGTCGCTGTTGCGCGCGGGTCTCGGACGTTCATCCCTGACGGCCTCGTCGGACTCGTGAATCCCTGACGGCCTCGTTGGACGCGTGAATCCCTGACGGTCTCGTCGGCCTTGTGAACGACGGCCCCGTCGAACTCGTGACGCCGAAATCACCTTACGGTTCGCGACGGTAGTACAGCCTGGTATGCCAACCAGACAGGCCGAGACGACGTGGCACGGCGCGACAGACGGGAGCGGTGATTTCGAGACCGAGAGCGGCGAGGTCGAGGGGACCTTCCGGTTCCCCACGCGGTTCGAGGACGAACCGGGCACGAACCCCGAAGAGGTCATCGGTGCCGCCCACTCGGGGTGCTTCTCGATGCAGTTCACCGCGTTCCTGGAGGAGGAGGGATACACGGCCGAGAGCATCCACACCACGGCGGACGTCCACCTCGAGCGAGCCGAGGGCGGTGGCTTCGAGATCCCCCGAATCGACCTGACCGTCGACGCCGAGATACCCGACGTCGACCAGGAGACGTTCGACGAACTCTCGGAGCGCGCCAAGGAGAACTGTCCGGTCTCGAAGGCGCTGGCCGGGCCGGAGATCACGCTCGAGGCGACCCTCGAGAGCTGATCGCGGGACTCGACGGTTCTCTCGCACGATCTATCGACCGGTGTCGGGCTCCGCGGTAGTGCTCTGCAGACATCAGTTTCAGTACTTTGACGTCCGGGTCACGGCTGATCGAGGTGGGGTGAACGCCCGCCCACAGGAGCTGCGCCGCGCCCGAACGGTCACCGCTCAAAATGGCGTTTCACTTCCGCCTCGGTCTCGCAACGCTATTGACGGCGGTGGCGCAAGGGCCGATATGGCACGGCTCCCGGGCGTGGAACCCCCGGAACGGGTGGTCTGTCACGTCGACGTGGACTGCTTCTACGCCGCCTGCGAGCGCCTCCGGGAGCCCGACCTGGGGGGCGAGCCCGTCGTCGTCGGGATGGGCTACGAGTCGGGGGAGGAACACGGCGCGGTCGCGACGGCCAGTTACGAGGCACGCGAGTACGGCGTCGAGTCCGCCATGCCGATCTCCGAGGCGCTCGAGCGACTGCCGCGACGCGAGACCGTCGACGACTCCGCCGACTCCGCCGCCGACACGGGCATCTACCGACCGGTGGACATGGCCTTCTACGAGGAGGTGAGTAAAGACGTCCGTGGCGTCCTGGGCGAGGCAGCGGAGACCGTCCGCTACGTCTCCATCGACGAGGCGTACCTCGACCTCGGCGACCTCCCGTGGGACGACGCCGAGGGGTTCGGCCGTCGGCTCAAGCGCGACGTCGTCGAGGCCGCCGGGGTCGTTGCGTCGGTGGGTATCGCGCCGAACATGACGACCGCCAAGCTGGCCTCGGACGCCGACAAGCCCGACGGCCTCGTCGTCGTCGAACCGGACGAGGTCGAGGGGTTCCTCGCCCCGATGGACGTGGCCGACCTCCACGGCGTGGGACCGGTGACCGCCCGGGAGCTGCGGGAGATGGGCTTCGAGACCGCCGGCGACCTGGCGGCCGCCGACACCGCGACGCTGGTCGAGGCCTTCGGCGAACGCGGCCGCGACCTGCACGCGCAGGCCCGCGGCGTCGACGGCCGGGAGGTCGAACCCCGCGGCAGGCCGAAGAGCCTCTCGAGCGAGTCGTCGTTCGTCGAGGCCACCGACGACGCCGCCACGAAAGCGGAGAAGGTCCGCGCGCTGGCCGGCGAGGTCGCCGAGCGCGCGACCGCTAGAGGCGCCCTGTACAAGACGATCGGGATCAAGGTGGTCAAGCCGCCATACGAGGTGAACACCCGGGCGCGATCCCTCTCGGGGCCCGTGGACGACCCCGAGCTCGTCGAGCGGGTCGCCCTCGAGCTGCTCGAGGAGTTCCACGCCCAGCGGGTCCGCAAGCTCGGGGTCCGGGTCTCGAACCTCTCGTTCGACGACCGCGAGCAGGCCAGCCTCGACAGCTGGGAGGGGAGCGAGCTGGCGGTGCCGGACGACGCGTCAGGCGGTCGTGGCTGGACGCGAACACAGAACCGGCGTCCCCGGGGACAGGTCGACCTCTCCGAATTCGAGTAGCGTGGGGCGTGGCGCATACTGCACGTCGGACCACACCTCGATCGCACGACCTCTGTGAACGAGCTAGCGTCCGGTCAGTCGCAGCGCCAGCGGTTTCCAGGACCTCGCCGCGCCTCGAGCGCACCCTTTTGAGGCTCGCCGTCGAAGCCCGGGTATGAATCGCCTGGCCGTCGCCGACGAGGGCCGGTGGCACCTCCCGCCCCACGCCCACGTCATCGTCCACGAGACCAGCGACGGCAACGAGTTCATCACCATCTACGACTGCGGCGCCGCCCAGAAGCCACCCTCCGCCCAGCTCATCGGTAACCTGGTCCGGGTCGACGCCGCCCACGAACTCCTCGACCAGCCGACGGGTTACATCGCCAAGCTCCGGGAGTCGTCCGTCCTCGAGCGCCAGGACGCCGACCACTGGGTCATCCGCGGGCCGTAACTGCCGCTCCACGGGAGCGGAGACACCAAACCGATCGACGGTCGTCGTCTCACGTCTGTCTGGTCGTCGGTCGGGCGCGACTTGCCCGCCGGGTGGACGAATACAGTCGGACTTGCCAGGTGGACTGGATGGACAGCGTCAGCGCGACCGACGACGGACGTCTGACTGAAGGTTATGTACCGACCCTGCGATGAGCGGACACGATGTCACGGGGCTCGAACCAGGAGTGGCCGCCGTTCGACGCGTCCGCGTTCGGCGAGCCCGACGCCACCTCGTCCCGGGAACGCGGAGCCGGCGGTACGGCGGGCTC
>SLIW01000002.1 GCA_007135435.1 Natronomonas sp. | reverse complement strand
TTCCCCACGTTTTTGCCGCGAAGGCGTGTCGCGCGCCCTGCGGCGCGCGACCGCCGGAGCGCGCAAAAAGTGGGTGTCAATCAGCGACCTCCACCTCCCCGGGCGCGTCGCCGGCCCGCTCGTCGTCGATCACGTTGTCGGTCCACGTCCCCCGGAGGAACCACGCGCCGGTGGTGAGCGCCGAGGCGACGAACGAGATGGCGACCGCGTACCAGACGCCGATGACGCCCAGCCCGAGGAACGCGAGGAAGACGAACGACAGCGGGATCCGGAAGAGCCACAGCTCCTGGACGGAGAAGACCATCGCGGTCCGCGTCGACCCCGAGCCGCGGAAGCCGCCCAGGAGGATCTGGAAGACCCCCAGGAAGACGTAGGCTGGGCCGGCGATGCGGATGTAGGCGGCGCCGTAGTCGATGACCGTCTGGGAGCCGACGTCGCCGGGCGGCAGGAAGACCGCGGTGATCGCCTCGGCGAACGGGTAGGCGGCGGCGACCACGACGAGGAAGATGCAGGCGACCGTGGCACTCGCGAGGGAGACGGCTCGCTTGGCCCGGCCCACCTGCCGCGCGCCGAGGTTCTGGCCGACGACGGTCTCGGTGCCCCGGGCGAAGCCCAGCGCCGGCAGGAACAGGAGCGACGCGAGCCGGTTGACGATGCCGTAGGCCGCGACGGCGTCGTCGCCGGCGAGCGCGATGATCGCGGTCAGGGCGGCGATGCCGCCCGCCCGGAGCCCCTGCTCGACGGCGATCGGCGCGCCGACGTCGAGGATCCTCCGGACGGTGTCGACCCGGAGGACGAAGTCCCGCGGGGTCGGCGAGAGGCCGACGTCGCCGGCCAGCAGGATGTACAGCCCGATGGCGGCGGGGAAGAACCGGGCGATGACCGTCGCGATGGCGGCGCCCATGACGCCGTACCCCTCGAAGCCCGTGGCGGCGTACAGGGTCGCCTCGAGGCCCTCCAGGCCGATCCAGACGAAGACGGGGTTGTCGGCGAACCCGAGGATGAAGAACGGGTCGATGACGACGTTCAGCGTCGCGCTCCCGGCCATCAGGTACAGCGGCGTGCGGGTGTCGCCCCACCCGCGCATCAGGGCGTCGAAGATGAAGAACCAGAACATGAAGATGACGCCGAGGAAGATGACGCGGGTGTACTGGGTCGCCCAGGTGTGGGGGTCCGTCCCGGGGGTCGCGCCGACGAGCATCAGCAGGTACGGCGCGGCGACGTAGCCGACCGCGGCGAACGCGAGGGCGACGATCGAGACGAAGGCGATCGTCTGGCCGGCGACGTGGTGGGACTGCCGGAAGTCGCCCGCCCCCTTGTGCTGGGAGACGAGGACGGTCCCGGCGACGGTGAGCCCGCCGCCGACCGAGACCATGAGGAAGACGATCGCCCACGAGTACGACAGCGCGGCGACGGCGTCGGCGCCGAGTCGGCCGACCCAGAAGGTGTCCGCGAGGTTGTAGGCGACCTGGAGGACCTGCGAGGCGACGATGGGCGCAGACAGGACCAGGAGCGGCCCGAAGAGGGGCCCGTCGGTGACGTTGACCGACCGGTCTCTCATCCGGCGACCAGCCAGCCGTCGACGACGTCGCTGACCAGCGCCTCCCGGACCTCCCGCAGTGCGGCGTCGTCCCCGATGGTGATCCATCGGATGCGGGCGCCCTGGATCGCCGCGAGGAGGTGGGCGGCCGTCCGCTCGGGGTCGACCTCGCGGAAGGCCCCGGTCTCGATGCCCCGCTCGACGACCGCCGCGACCGTCGCGTGGACGTGGGCGTCGTTCTCGGCGAGCTGCCGGCGGAAGGCCTCGTTGTGCGGCGCCTGTGCCCGCAGCTCCAGCATGGCGGTGTTGAACGCCCGGTGCTCGTCGAGGTCGCGGTCGCCGCCGAAGACGAACAGCTCGACGAGCTCGACGAGCTGGCCGCGGGGATCGCCGTCGTCGACGGGGACGCGGTCCTCGAACCGCTCGAGGAGGTGGGCGAGCAGCGCCACGAGCAGGTCCTCCTTCGTGTCGAAGTGGTAGTGCAGGAGCGACTTGCTGCAGTCGCACTCGTCGGCGATGTCCTGCATCGTCAGCGCGGCGTACCCCTGCTCGCAGAGGGCCCGGTAGGTGGCCTCCATGATGCGCTCGCGCGTCTCCTCGACCATCGTTGACTGACTAGTCAGTCAAGTACGTTAATCGTTGGGATTTCCGCCGGCGAGAGCGTCGCTCGCGGGCGTCCTGGGCCACGTCGCCGGCATCCACGTCGCCGGCGGCCGCGTCGCCGGCGCGTACTACTTCGTCCAGGGGCGATCGTGATCCCGAGCGGCGTGCTCGGCGGCTTCCTCTGGGAGTTCGTCAGTCCAGCGGTGTCGTTCACGATCGCCTCCGCGGGCGGCCTGGTCGGGGTCGTGTACGTCACCGTCTTCGGCCAGGAGTTCGAGGCGTACGCGTAGGGGGCCGGACGGCGAGGGTAGGAGACGGCGCCGAGGAGACGGCACCGGACCGACCCGAGAAACAGCAGACTGGACGGATGCCGGCGATTGTGTCTTGGTAACACGAAACAACACTTATCGACGGCGAGTTCCTCTCCCCGCGTCCCCGTCCAGGGGACGCCCATGATACTCGGTACCAGATGTACGACCTGCGGGGATCGGGTCGAGCGAGCCCACCTCGTGGAGTGTGACCGTTGCGGGCGGCTGGTCCACGACCGGTGTAAAACCTACGAGACGAACTTCGAGTGCCCCGATTGCGCGGACGAGCTCGACGTCGGCGTGATGGAGCTCTGATACTGTCGGCTGTAATTCGGTAAAGATAACTTCGAGAGAATCGGGAATACACGCTCCGAAACGATGTGTTTTGGCCACCTCCCCCTCAAATAGTTACAGCCGACAGTATGAGGACGACCGGTCGACCTCCGCCGCTCCCGCTGCGCGATCGGTGAGCCATGCAGCTGGATCTGGTCAGTGGATCGAGTAGCCACCGTCGACGACAAGCCCGTGGCCGGTGACGAACGACGCCTCCTCGGAGAGCAGGAAGGCGATCGCGTCGGCGACCTCCTCCGGCTCGCCGAGCCGTCCCAGTACGTACTGCCGCGCCGCCTGCTCCTTCGCGGCCTCCGGATCGTCGCGGCTCTCGAAGTACTGGTCACCCAGCGGCGTCTCGATGAAGCCCGGACAGACGGCGTTCACCCGGACGCCGTCGCGGCCCGCCTCTGC
>SLIW01000355.1 GCA_007135435.1 Natronomonas sp. | reverse complement strand
TCACCGGTCCCGACGCGCTCTTCCGGCGCTCCAGGCGCTACGGGACGCGGTTCGCCCGGCTGCTGCGGACGGTCGCCGCGGCGGACCGGTGGCGCCTCGAGGCGACCGTCGACGACCGGGGGACCGAGCGGCGCATGACCCTCTCGGACGGCGACGTGTCGGTGCCGGGCGTCGAGCCCGTCGTCGAGCCGACCTTCGACAGCGGCGTCGAGTCCGACTTCCACGCCAGGTTCGCGGCGCTGGACCTGGACTGGACGATCGTCCGCGAGCCCGAACCGCTCGCCGCCGGCGAGCACGTGGTCGTCCCCGACTTCGCCTTCGACTGGGCCCACGGCGAGTTCCGCGTCTTCTTCGAGATCATGGGCTTCTGGACCCCCGAGTACGTCGAGCGGAAGCTCTCGCGGTTCGGCGACCTCGAGGACGTCGCCTTCCTGGTCGCCTACGACGAGAGCCTCGGCGTCGGCGAGGCCATCGAGGCCGCCGGCCACCGGGCCATCCCGTACTCGGGGACCGTCCGCCTGAAGGACGTCCGGGACGCGCTCCGGCCCTTCGAGGACCGGCTGGGCGCGGCCAGCGCCGCGACCCTGCCGGAGGCCCTGGTCCCCGACGCGGACGTCACCACCATCGCCGCCGTCGCGGAGGCCCACGGCGTCCCGGAGTCGGCCGTCGAGGACGTGCGGTTCCCCGACCACGAGCGCGTCGGGCGGACGCTCGTCCGACCGGCCGTCCTGGCCGCCGTCGCCGATCGACTGGCGGCGGGGATGGACCTCGCCGACGCGGAGGCGGTCCTGGACGACCACGGCGTCGACGACGCCAGCGCGGCGCTCTCGCGGCTCGGCTACCGGGTCGCCTGGGAGGGCCTCGGCGGCGGGACGCTCGAGCGGCGCTGAGCGATGACACAACCCACATTCGTTGTATCTCCATTCAACAACCTTTATCGATTGTAATATACGATAACAACCTTTATTTATTGTACCTCCGAGGAGGCGGGACATGGAGGCGTGTGTGCTCCTCGGGGACGTCGTCGAGTCCCGGGACCTGGAGGATCGCGCGGGCTTCGGCCGGGCGCTCCGCGGGGCCTGCGAGGCCGTCAACCGCGAGCACGCGGACGCCGTCGTGGCGCCGGCGACGCCGCTGAAGGGCGTCGACGAGGTGGGGGTCGTCCTCGCGGACGGCCGCGCGGTCTACCATGTCGCCCGGCGGCTCCTCGACGGCGTCCACCCCTCGTCGATCCGCTTCGCCGTCGTCCGGGACGAGATCGACGTGGGCGTCGAGAGCGGGCGGGTCCCCGCGATGGACGGGCCGGCGTTCCACCGCGCCGACGAGCTGCTCGCGGCGGTCGCCGAGGCCAGCCTGCTGTTCGACGCCGCGCTGGCCGACCGGACGCTGGACCGGGCGATCGCCGACGAGGTCAACCTGCTCCTGCGGTGGCGGACCGACCTGAGCGACCGCCAGATCGAGTACGTCCGGGCCTACGAGGACCACGGGACGCAGGCCGCCGCCGCCGAGCACCTGGGCGTGACACAGCAGGCGGTCTCGAACGAGCTCCGGCGCGTCGGCTGGCGCTTCGTCGAGCGGATCGAGGGGCGCCTCGAGACGACCCTGGAGGAGTACGCCGATGCAACGTGATCGCGTCGAACCGATCGGGAGGCGACGTCGGTGATGGCACTCGCACCGGTGGGAATGGTCGATCCGATGGAGACACGTATACAGTTGGTGCTCGCGCGAATTGAACTGGCGGAGGCTGGACTCGCGGAAACTGGACTCACGATGATCTCGTACGTACAAACAGGACTCGCACAGACCGGACTCGGACGGGCGGGGATCACCGATCCGCTGGCGGCGGTGGTGGTCGTCGGCCTCGGCGCCGCACTCCTGGCGACCAGCGGTCTCGTGGTCAGGACCGTCATCAACGCCGTCGAGGACCGCAGCGAGCCCAGCCAGCGCGAACGCGACGTCGGGGCAATCGTCGGCAAGACCGAGAACGTCCTGGTCTACGCGTTCGTCCTCGTGGACGCCTTCACCGCCCTGGCGATCATCTTCGCGGCGAAGAGCATCGTGCGCCGCGAGGACATGAAGAACGACAGCCTGTTCTACCTCGCCGGGACGCTCGTGAACTTCACCTACTCGCTGCTCGTCGGGCTGCTGGCGGTGGGGCTCCTGCGGTTCCTCTGATCGCGGCCACGTGAGGCGAACCACGGTCGTGGCCGTGCGCGGGTAGACCCGTGGGACCGTCAGACACACGGACTCGCACACCGTAGGCTCTCGCATGGCACTGTCGCTCACCAGCTCCGCCTTCGACGACGGCGAGCCCATCCCGGAGGAGTACGGCTACACGGAGCGGAACGTCAACCCGCCGCTCGAGGTCCACGGCGTCCCGCCGACGGCCCAGTCGCTGGCCCTGATCGTGGACGACCCCGACGCGGTCGAGCCCGCCGGAAAGGTGTGGGATCACTGGGTGGTCTGGAACGTGGCCCCCGACGTCCAGCAGATCCCGGAGGACTGGGACGCCGAGGGCGCCGTCGAGGGGCCGAACGACTACGGCGAGCGGGGCTACGGCGGTCCGAACCCGCCGGACCGCGAGCACACCTACCGGTTCGAGCTGTACGCGCTCGATCGGACCCTCGACGTGTCGCCGGAGACGAACGCCGAGACCCTCCGACAAGCCATCGACGACTACGTCCTCGAGGAGGCGACCCTCCGGGGGACATACGCGCCCTGATACGGACCGTTGTACTTCAGTACCGCCGTGTCGAGACCGATCGACCGTCTCGGACCGTGAATCGTCCACTCATCGATTGCCTGCCGACCAGAGGTACAACGGTCCGGATGAGCGAGCCCGGTCTGCCCTGGTCCGGGTAGCCGCAGGTCTGCCCGTCGAACGGTCCGCCGGTCAGTCCGTCGGTCAGTCCGTCGATCGGCCCACCGGCCGACGAGCGAGTCGCTCGCCGCGGTCGAGGTACACGACCAGCTCGTCGACCGAGACGGGCGCGTACCCCAGCAGTTCCACGGAGACGTTGACCCTCCTCGCGTCCGGGTCGACGAACGGGTACTCGTCGGGCCGCATGTCATGGTGATGGCCGTGGACGACCCAGTCCTCCCAGCCCGTCGGCGCGTCCGCGGGGTCGTGCACGCAGTGGAACCGGTGACCCCCGGCGTCGAACTCGTGGGCGGTCACGGCCTCCACTGCGCGCGTCC
>SLIW01000040.1 GCA_007135435.1 Natronomonas sp. | reverse complement strand
AGTGATGGCTACATGTGGCAGGCTGAGCTCGGCTATAGTGCCGTCGTCTATGCCGTCGACGAGACCGGTGTCGCCAGAACGGATTTCGACGATGTCTCCAGGCTGGAACCGGACGAATTCGAAGCGCACTCGCCGGACCCGCTCGAAGAAGGGCGTCTCGTCGCCCAGTTCGAATAAAATCTGGCGAGTAAACTCGCTTCTGGACCGTTCGACGTTCACCGATTCACGCAGATCCGCTTCGACGAGTGGTGGGTCGTTCGGCTGACTAACCGGTAAGGGGTCCCGGGGAATGAGTTCCCCACTTCGGCACAGACGACGATTCGACTGTTGCTGTATTCGCCCACGCTACACATAGCTGGATTACGGTCCGATTCCAGCTGGATTACGGTCCGATCCCAAACAATTTGCTTCGAACCTTGGATGATAGAGATCGTGCAGACAGCAGAGATCCGGTATCCGTCACTGAAATCGCGAATATCCGGGAACCCCTCCCGCGCACCTGGAGGTGACGTTGATCTGCAGCTTACAGCCGCTGTATCTTCCCGAGTCCACCCGGTCAGTGGTCGAGCCGCATCCGGATGACGTCGATCGGGTGGGGGCTATCGTGGAGCATCCACCTCGTCCGCAGGCCGGAAAGCCTCGCTAGCCAGTTCGGGAGGTGGAGACTGAGGAAGCCCAGGAGCGCGCCGACCATCGCCACGACGAGCGCCTCCGAGAGGCCCGTGATGCGCCAGTACCCGGCGGTGAACGCCGTCTCGATGGTGACCAGGAGTCGGTTCCATCCGAGGTGCAGCGTCGGATGCAGCTTGATCGGGCGGTCGGTGACTACCCACCGAGGCGGACGATCGACGATCGCTTGGCGGCGCATTGGCCTCGACTTCCAATGGACGGCACAGTGATGGTCATCGAACCCTCCCCGGTCCGCATCGATGCAGCACCGTAAACGCCCATATCCAGACCATCGATCCCCGTCCACGTCGCTAACCAGCCAATGGATCGATACTGCTCGCTTCCACGTCACACAGTTATAAACGGTTCCATGGGAGTGGGAGTCACGTCGATCCACCCCCAGAACAACACTCGATCGTATGCCAAACGACTCGTGTACGTGTTGCAACACCCTGGCCGAACAGACGCCAAACGGTGCGCAGCAACACACTGACACTGAGAACGTGATCGAGACAGCAGCGCCGCTCGACTCGTCCCTACCCGCCGAGTTACAAGCAGCGCTGGGTCGATTCCTCGGGGACGACGACGATCCAGTCAGCACGCTGGGCGAGTGGGCAGCCGCCGTCCGCCGACGGACCGGCGGGGGACCGATCGCGATCGAAGAGCTGTGCCACGCCGAGACCGAGACCGGCCACTGGGGCGAGCTGGACGGCGATCGGTATCACTTCGCGTGTTTCTACGATGCAGTCATCCTCGCGGCGATGGTGGACGAACCGGTCGAAATTCGGACCGAAAGTCCTGCGGGGCGGGTGATCGACGCCCGCGCCGACGGCGGGACCGACCTCACGGTGTCACCGCCCGATGCGGTGTTTTCGTTCGGGATCGACGAAACCGTCGTCGTTTCGACCGGTGAGGCACCGACGCTCGAAGACGGCTACGCGGCGATCTGTCCGTACGTGAAGGCGTTTGCCGATCCAGAGTCCTACGAACGCTGGGCCGAAACCGTTCCCGCAGCGACGGTCGCGATGCCTCTAGCTGGGGCCACGGAACTCGCCGCAGCACTGGTGACTGATCGCGCATGAAACCGACGTCCCTGCGACAGGCGCTTGCCGGAACCGTTGGCGGAGTCGCGATCCTCGGGACCCTGTTATGCGTCATCCTACCTGTAACCGTCGGGATCGTCCTCGCCGTGATGGGCGGTGGCACCGGGTATGTCCTCTTCGTCAGCGGCTACGAACTCCTCGCGCTCGCTCTGGTGAAGTTCGTGGGTGTTGGAGGGATACTGGTCTACAGATACCGCTCCGTCCTGGAGAACGTGTTCACCGTCTCTCACGGATGAATATGTGTACATCGTCGAGAATCGCTGCGTCGCGGCGATCGTCACGAGGTGACCGTGTTCGTCGACGGCAACGGCTCGCTTGTTCGGGAGCGCGCCGTCGATGACCTCGGTCGCGTCTCGGTCGCGTTCAACGGCTCCCCATCGTGGACTGGCCGCTACGAGGTCGCCCCGAACGAGGGCTCCGAGGACCGGATTCCCTTCTGGCGTGGTGGCGGGGGCATCGAGATAGGATCCCGGACTGGCGATCCCCAACACACCCGCGGAGGGGGTTCCGTCACGTCTCCTGCGACGAGGGGGACGGCATCGAGCAGTTCGAGATAACGGTATCCACGACAACGGTGGCGTGCGGCAGTCATCGGCTCGGCCTGCATGCCGTGAGCCGGTCGTCGGATGCGCCTCTCCGGGGCCAAGCCCATCACAGGGGTCGGGTCTCCAGCGTCGATAGCTGGTCGAAAACCCCCGTTCCTGGACCTCACGGTCGGTTCACATACCCAACGACCTGAGCGTGAGCCGGAGGTACCGCCTTGTGTTTGCGCATTTCGTCCCTCTTGGTGGATACCACGCTCGAGACCGCCAGGATCGGACTCGACGCAGATGTCGCCGCAGAAGAATCTGGAACTCAGGTATCGCCTCCTGGCGAAGACAGGCTCTGGGGATGCCGTAGAAATGGGGGTGATCGAAATTCGACCCCTATCATCCGGCTGTAGAGTGCTTGATACCCATATCTCAATGCGGAATTGAACCTTTACTGCACCCACGGGCCCAACAACTTCCGCAGTTGGGTACGTCGACCCAGCAGTTGCCTGATACAGTACGTACACCGTGCATCTCTCCTAGAGGGCTGCAACAGCTTCCTCTTCGTCAGCCGAGACCGGCAGGTCGCTCGGCTGGTCACGTCGGTTTTCGCCCGGCCAGGACGATGTAGTCCACGTAGGGCTGGACGCGTCGCACTCGGGGCCCCATCCACGCCATGTGCCGGAGGGACGCCGGGTGAGTGAGCAGACGACCGAGTATCTTCAGCGTGGCGACCAATCCTTCGTCGCGGATCATGTAGGCCGGGCCGAAGAACTCGGCGGAACCACTGACGTATTCGATCTCGGTGAGACCAGCTGAACGATAGAGCTCAACCCACCCGTCGGGGGTCTCCAGGACCATCCCCGGGAAGAGTTCCTGGCTGCTCTCGAGGACCT